>CAZJZF010000258.1:0-4409 GCA_964550385.1 uncultured Lentimicrobiaceae bacterium
GTTTGAAAGCAAACCCAATGGAATTGTAATCGGGTGTTTCCAGGGTGCGGTCTCCGATTCTGATGGTATTGTTGAAACCTCCTGTAGCTATTACATTGCCCTTTTGATCGGCACATACGGAACTGATATTGGATTGTCCGACAGTATCTCCAATCGCACCCCACTGATAATTGAAACCTTCATCGAATTTAAGCAAGGCGTAAGTCCTTTTTACCTCATAGCTTTTATCGTACGATCGGTACAATTTAGAACCAGCCAGATAGAAATTACTAGAATTATCCCCTTTGAAATCAAACAATTCCAATTCATACTCCAGTTTCGGCATGATCAGATGCAAAAGATCGCCCTGCGGGTTGTAATGGGCGATGAACACTGAAGAGTTTATCCCTTCTTTTCCGTTCAGGGTAAGCTTTTTGTCTTCTCCGGTGATAAAATCTACTTTACCGCCATAAAAATTACCAGCCACCCAGACGAAGCCATTGGGATCTATAACGATACGTGCCGGGCGCGAGTTCCCTTCGGCGTAGCGCACCCACAGCAGGTTACCGTTGGGGTCGTGCTTCATCAGGAAATAGGAGTCGGGAGATCTCGAACCCCAGTGAGATTTTGGCTCGAGGTATTTGCCCGTGCCAACATTGAGGTTGCGCTGGAAATAGCCGGTAGTGTACACAAAACCGGCCGGATCCACCTGCACGTCGTGTGCCCAGCAGAAATCAGCCGACACGTATGTTCTGAGCCATTCGGGGTCGGTGCGTTGCTCGGTTGGCTGGGCTGAAATTCCGATGCTGACCAGGATAAAATTTGAGATCAACAGAACGCGGATAACGCCGATTTTTATGATTTTCACAGATAATTTTGTGTTATTGATTTCCTGTATTCAGAGGATCTTTAAAAAAGGATTTTTCGCTGAAATTTTGCTGAATGACGCTAAAAGAATAAGCTCTGCGGATTTCTGCGAGCTTTCTGCGCATTTCTGCGAGAAAAAAAAAACAGCGTAAATCCGCATAATCAGTGTCATCTGCGTTCCATTAAACAGCATTTAATACATGTACAAACCCCTGCTCCAAAAGTTCAGCAGGCTGTGCAATATTTATTCTGATCCAGGGCTCCCACTCCCTTCCGAAGTGGATGCCCGGGATGATGGCTGTTCGTGTCTTATTGTACAGATCGATGGCGAAATCGGTTCCGGAAGCAATCCCTTCGGGGCAGCGGCACCAGATGAAATAGCCGCCATCAATGGGAGGAACATGAAATCCCGCACCAATCAGCAACGGACTGAACCTATTGAAGTTACCGGCGATGGTGGTGCGGATCTTCAGGGCGTACTGCTCCACCGCTCCGGGCAGCTGCAGATAGCGTGCGATGGCGGTTTGCAGTGGTGCCGGAGAAGAGAGACCGATGTAGTCGTGCACCCCTTTGAGGGCATCTGAATGGCTGCGGTGCGCCAGCAGATACCCCAGGCGCCAGCCGGTTACCGACAGCAACTTCGAGAAGGAGTTCACATAAAACACATATTCACTGATCCTATCCAGCGGATATCCGGGTCTGGTTTCCCCAAAATAGAGCTCGCTGTACACCGCATCCAGAATCAGGTAGCAGTGTTGGGCTACGCAGATACGGATGATTTCTGCAAGGGTCTCTTTCGGAATCACCCTGCCCCAGGGGTTGCCGGGCGAAGAGAGGAACAGCAGGTTGATGCGGTGCTCCCGGATCTCCTGTTCGAGCAGGGCGGGCAGCGCTTCCGGTTGTTCCGGCATAACGGCAAGGTGCACGTGGTGGTGAAAGATGGCTGGCAGGTAAAGGTAAGATTCATACGCCGGCGAGAGGGCCATGGGTCGGAGTTCGCTCCCCATCTGGTGAAACAGCATGGTGTACACCAGCGATATCGCCTCGGTGGCGCCGGTAAGGATGAAGAAATCGGCCTCATCGGGGTTATAGCGCCCCTGGTAGCGTGAGCGCAGCCGCTCCAGCAGTTCCAGTTTACCCGTGCCGGGGGCGTACTGGTGAATGGTTTCGTTACGGGATTCCGCCAGGATATCGAGCAACTCCTGCGGCGGCTGAAACCCCGGAATCCCCTGCGCCATATTGATACCTCCGTGGGTCTTCACCAGATTGCTGAAATACCCGATCCACGAGCCCTTTACTTCACTTTGGTTTGCAAGCATGCCACAAAGGTAGGGGGAAAAGGTGAAGAAGAACTGAATATTCAATCAGTGAAAGTCATTCAATCAATCGAATCTGAATTGAGCTTCTTGATTTCTTTATCAAAATCGCTCTCAAATGATTGATCCTGAATTACCCTGAATTTCTCATATTCCATGTCAGCTTTCAACTTTGCTTCTACCATAGACACCTGGCCCTTGTCTTTCAGAATAGGGTAATTGGATAGTTCAAGGAAGTTGTCTAAGAATTTTGCCCATTGTTGCATATTAAAAGCAATACCCCTTTGCGCATTGTTTTCAGCCAAATCCAAATAAGCGGAAACCAAACGGTTGAGTTCTGTGATATGCTGATGCGACAAGTAGTTTTTTGCCACTGCAACATCACTTTTTAAAATCTTTCCATCCGGCCCTGACTTCCATGATTTCAATCCCATATATAGCTTGGTTGCATCGGCTTCAGTGTAAATAACCTCTGCGGCAGTCAGACCCGTAATTGCCCAATGAAGTTTGTTTTGCACAGTAGCGAAAAAGTTGCGGGTTTGCATACTATGTTTATCGTAGTCAGTGCTCAGAGCGTACAAGTCTGTTATTTTCTGATAAAACCGGCGTTCACTTGCTTTGATTTCTCTAATGCGCTCCAGCAATTCATCAAAATAATCCTGTCCAAAATGTTTTCCCTGTTTTAAACGCTCATCATCGAGAATGAATCCTTTGATAATAAATTCATTGAGGGTTTTTGTTGCCCACTTTCTGAAGTCAGTTGCCTGAAGTGAATTAATTCTGTATCCGACTGCCAAAATCGCTTCAAGTCTATAGAATCTGGTGGAATATTTCTTTCCGTCCGAGGCAGTTGTTTCCAAAATGGAAATAACTGAACTTTCAATAAGCTCCTCAGAATCGAAAACATTCTTAAGATGTTTGCTAATTGCAGGTACTTTCACCCCAAACAAATCTGCCATCGTTTTTTGGGTTAGCCAGAAGGTTCCATCCCGAAAATACACAGATATCTTTATTCTTTTATCATCTGTTTGAAATAAAAGCAAATCTTTGACATTCATAGCATCTCAATTAATAACCCTGAAAATCATTTACTCAGTCCACCGGACGTAAAGGATATTTACACGTTCACGTATGGACGAAATAAACAATGAAACGAAAGTAATGAGATTTCGTGATTTGGCAAACAAGGAACAAAGTAGTGCGAAAAGACAAACCAATGCCAAAAGGGAATGACAGATCAGAGTAAGAATGCTTTAAAATCTTTATTGCTTTCGTGAATTACTTTGAAGGTTTAGCAGGTTTATTACATTTGCCTTGATGCATGTATAACTAGTTCTTTCATACAAAAAGGTATCTGATTTCAAGGAAGGTATGGCAAAGGTAGTTTCCGATATAGGTTGAGGTTTGACCTGAAACGGTGATATAAAATTGAAATCTGACTGTACAGGTATCAGTTCTTCATGATCTTAAATGATTTGCTCCCGAAGCTGTTTGAGGTAACTTGCATGATATAGGCGCCTTGCTTTAAACCTGTTACATCAAGAAGCATCGCTTTCTCCCCGTAAATATAATAATCCTTAATCAAACGGCCGGTAATGTCTAAGAGTTGTATGATTATTTGATCTTTCGGATCATGATCTAAAACAATATGTAGTATATCTGAAACCGGAACAGGATAAATATTGATCAAATCTGTGCCTTGCTTGCTCTCATCGATCCCAACATTGAAACAATTAATACCAAGGGCCAGGAGTATTGGATTGGTCCAAAACACGCCAGAATCTTCATAGCAATTCAATGTCTGGCCATGTTCAAATTCGTACACCAATGGATAAAACAAACCCTTTACACTGCCAATCCCTTCAATCACTTCTCTATCATAATTGTAGATATATCTCTTTCGTAATTGATTATTAATAAGCATAGTATCTATAGATGTTAAAATCTGGATCATATTTCCCATGTTTATAACCTGTAATGTGTCACCAATCTTCAATGAAAAATCGTACAAAAGATATTCTGTCTTAGATTGTAGAAGAACTGCCGGAAAATACTGATTGGTGTCAGTATAGAAATACACCCTTCCGACAGAATCCTCTCTCACACCCCCGTAAAAGTCCTTATGAATAACAGTGGGGCCATAGTTTGAATGATATAATTTCTTATACGTCTGATTGTTAAAAACAGTATCTCCTTCCATGACCCACTGCCAGTTAAAATAAAGCCAGGGATCTGGAGGTTCTCTTT
>CAZJZF010000259.1:0-4408 GCA_964550385.1 uncultured Lentimicrobiaceae bacterium
AAAAACACAGGAACCGGTCATTGCTGCACTAAAAGCAAGGTTTGATGAACTGAGGCTGGAGCTGGAAGCAGGCAACCAAAAGATTCTGGAGCAATGGCCCGAAAAAGTCTCGAACTATAAAAACGAGTTTTACATTTACAAGGTACGCGACAAGGAAATCAGGATCAAAACCCACACAGAAACCCTTTCGCACCTCAATATCCCAAAGATTTCAACCCCGAAATACAAGGGCTGGGGCGACATCCTGCGCTGGAACCTGATGGAAAACGTTCCGGGTGAGTTCCCGTTTGTGGCCGGTGTTTTTCCGTTCAAGCGCGAAGGGGAAGATCCCACCCGGATGTTTGCCGGTGAAGGGGGCCCGGAGCGTACCAACAAGCGGTTCCATTACCTCTCGGCCGGAATGCCGGCAAAGCGCCTCTCCACCGCTTTCGATTCCGTAACCCTCTACGGCAACGACCCCGCCATACGGCCCGATATCTATGGAAAAATCGGCAATTCAGGGGTTTCCATCTGTTGCCTCGACGATGCCAAGAAGCTCTATTCCGGCTTCAACCTTTGCGATCCTGCTACCTCAGTTTCGATGACCATCAACGGTCCGGCACCCATGCTGGTAGGGTTCTTTATGAATGCCGCCATCGATCAGCAGTGCGAAATCTACATCAGGGAAAACGGACTGGAGGAGGAGATAAACCAAAAAATCGACGAGCTTTTCCGCAGCCGCGGAATTTCCAGACCGGTGTACCAGGGCGAACTGCCCGAAGGCAACAATGGTCTTGGGCTGATGCTGCTGGGTGTTACCGGCGACCAGGTGCTGCAGGCTGAGGTTTACCATAATATTAAAGCCTGCACCTTGTCGGCTGTAAGAGGCACCGTACAGGCCGACATACTGAAAGAGGATCAGGGGCAAAACACCTGTATTTTCTCTACCGACTTCGCCCTGAAGCTGATGGGCGATGTGCAGGAATACTTCATCAGCCAGGATGTCAGGAACTTCTATTCTGTTTCGATCTCCGGATACCACATCGCAGAAGCAGGCGCCAATCCCATTTCGCAGCTCGCCTTTACGCTGGCCAACGGCTTTACATACGTGGAGTATTACCTTGCCAGAGGGATGGATATCAACAAGTTCGCTCCTAACCTGAGTTTCTTCTTCTCCAACGGCATTGATATCGAGTTTTCTGTGATTGGTCGGGTTGCCAGAAGCATCTGGGCAAAAGCCATCAAAAACAAATACCACGGTAATGCCCGGTCGCAGCAGCTGAAGTATCACATACAGACGTCGGGTCGCTCGCTGCACGCGCAGGAGATCGATTTCAACGACATCCGAACCACGCTGCAGGCGCTGATTGCCATCTACGACAACTGCAACTCGCTGCATACCAATGCCTACGACGAAGCCATCACCACCCCCACCGAAGAGTCGGTACGCCGTGCCATGGCCATCCAGCTGATTATCAACCACGAGCTGGGGCTTGCCAAAAACCAGAACCCGCTCCAGGGTTCGTTCATCATCGAAGAGCTTACCAGTTTGGTAGAGGAGGCGGTAATGGCCGAGTTCGACCGCATTTCGGAAAGGGGAGGCGTACTCGGAGCCATGGAGACCGCCTACCAGCGCGGCAAGATCCAGGAGGAATCGCTGTATTACGAAAACCTGAAACACACCGGGGAACTGCCCATCATGGGGGTAAACACCTTCCTGTCGTCGCAGGGCTCCCCCACCATCCTTCCGGGAGAGGTGATCCGTTCTACCCAGGCCGAAAAAGACTACCAGATTGAGATGCTGGAGAGGCTGCACAGGTTCCATGCCGACAAAGTGCCGGAGGCCCTGGAAGCCCTGAAACGATCGGCCATGCACAACGGAAATGTATTTGAGCAGATGATGGAAGCCGCCAAGTATTGTTCGCTGGGGCAGATCACACAGGCGCTGTTCGAGGTTGGTGGGCAGTACAGGAGGAATATGTAATCAAATTCAGCATTGAATAATCCGTATCAGGAGCAGAACATTACCGGAAAGCAAGCTGCCGAAAAAGCCATGGACAATTTCGAAGAATACATAAGACAGGGGGAGCCGGAAAAAGCCGACAAGGCAATAGCCTGGAAAACCGCCATTGGTTTGCAGCAAGTTGACGGGCTAAAGCCCTCTGAATACCTCATTGAAACTGCCAGGCAAAACATCGAGGGCGATATTACCATTGAGGAGGTAAAGCAACGCATCGACAGTTATTATGAACAGCACCCTCAGAGAAATGACGATAACCGCACTGAAGAAGCTGATAAAGTATCGGCACGTATTACAGAAATTTTAAGCGAAAAAGCTTTTTCCTTTTCACCTGCCGGATACCTGAGCATTCATCACAGATTATTTCAGGGCATTTATGGTTTTGCCGGCACAATCCGTGATTACAACATCACCAAACCAGAGTGGGTTTTAGATGGCGAAACGGTTCTGTATGCAAGCGCCGGAAGCCTGAAAGAGACGCTGGAGTACGATTTACGGCAAGAGAAGGCTTTTGTTTACAAAGGATTAAGTAAGCAGGAAATTACAGAACATATCGCACTTTTTATTTCCAACCTGTGGCAAATTCACGTTTTTGGAGAGGGAAACACAAGAACCACCGCGGTTTTTTTGATTAAATACCTGCATAAACTAGGTTTTAAAGAGGTTAATAATGATTTGTTTGCACAGCATTCATGGTACTTCCGCAATGCCCTGGTGCGGGCTAATTACGAAGATTTGCCGAAAGGCATTTACAAAACCGATACATACCTCATCCGTTTTCTGCAGAATCTGCTTCAGAAGGAGAATCATTTATTAAAAAACCGGGAACTGCATATCCGCAATATTTCGGACCAATATGACCCTGTAAATGACCTTGTAAATGACACTCTAAATGACCCTGTAAATAACCCTGTATTATTTTGGATCAGGAAGAGAAATTCCATAACTGCACTGGAAATCAGTGTGCTTTTAAACGTTAGCCTAAGTACAGTAAAACGAAAGATAAGGAAGCTAAAAGAAAAGGGTATAATTATAAGGACAGGCAGCGACAAGGCAGGTAGTTGGAAAATTACTGAAACAAACAAAACAAGCGGGGGTTAAAAAGGCTTCACAACACCTGGTCTTATCACCAGGACGCTGTTCGGGGTTAAAGGGCAGCATAGGAGGAATATTGAGTGGGCGTTTGATTATTATTGATTTACACAAAAGGTCCTTGTATATACATAGTATTATCTTATCTTTGGGAAAAGTTTTATTATGAATGCCTATCAGAATATCATCACCATTGATCCGAACATCAGGTTTGGCAAGCCGTGCATCAGGGGGACCCGAATCACGGTGTACGATGTATTGGGCTGGATGGCCGCAGGAATGTCGCAGGAGCAAATTGTGAGTGACTATCCCGAATTAACAATGGACGATATCAAAGCCTGTCTGGCTTATGCTGCCGAGAGGGAGCATAAACTGAAAATCGCCTTATGAAATTGCTTTTTGACCAGAATATCTCTTTTCGAGTCACTAAAGGGATACTAGACTTATTCCCATTCGCGAAATCTGTTCGGGAACTTGGTCTGGAGAATTTTTCTGACATCAAAATATGGGAATTTGCTAGAGATGAGGGATATACCATTGTATCCTTTGATTCAGATTTTTATGACATAAATCTCGTCATGGGAACACCACCAAAGATCATTTGGTTAAGGTTCGGGAATACCACAACTGAAGAAATCAAGCAATTGTTTAGAGAAAATGCAGAGATTATTATAGAATTTCTGACCAATCCTGTTTACAGCAACCTCGGCTGTCTGGAATTGGGGAAGAATGCATTCGGAAAATAGGATATTTAATGCTGAATATGTCACTACAGTTGGTTATGACGAGGGAAACATCCTCACACCGGTAATTAATATTCGGCCCTATGATACGGAATTTACAATCAAAGAATAAAGCCAAGAATTTCTGCAAGATATAATATCTCAATACTGATTGCTATAAAACTACGAACAAAATGACTCCCAAACAGGAAGAGCGGATCAGGAATAAAATCAAGTTGGAAAACTTCTGGCTACAGAAAAACTCATTGCCCTCACTTCAACCTTCATGGATATTTACAAACGCCTTGAACATGAACGTGATATATCTGCCTGAAGGGTTTTAAGACAACAGGCAGATCAGCTTGAAGATGAACTGTAAGCAATAGATTTTTGACACAATGCTTTCGCGGGGCCCTGTAACACAAATACCTGCTAGTGATACCAAACTCTCTCCTATGTTCCGGCTGGGCTGCAGGTCATGGATCAAATACCGATTTCTGGCATTCAGGCGGCAAAAAAGAACAATCAGCTTTTTCAGTTTTATACACCGGAGGTTGGTTGCTACATTTGCCAAAAAAGTCATTATCAATGAATG
>CAZJZF010000260.1:0-4369 GCA_964550385.1 uncultured Lentimicrobiaceae bacterium
TCGACCATTGTTTTTCCGGCCGATTACCAAAAATATGAAGAGAATGCCCAGAACGGAGTCTACGATTACGAAAACAACATCATCCCCATGGACTTCCGGGGTTGGTACATCAATGCATCCCTGGCTGTTAACCTTAAAATCGTGAAGCTATGAAAATGCGCAACCTGCTGATTCTGATGCTAGCAACTCTTCTGTTCGCCTCCTGTGGTAATGATGATTTTGTGAACTATGAAGATGCCCTGTTCAACGAACTCTCCAGAGGTGGTGGCATCTGGACGGTGGAATCGATTGCTGATTACCAGGTGCTTCCGAACGGAACCGACAGTCTGATTTCGGAACAAACCCCTGATGTGCAGTATATTGTTTATCCGTATGCCAATCTGGAAAGCGGACTGGTAACCTATGTAAATACTCTTACCACCGCCAGCCGCGACAGCAGTGGCCAGGTAACCACCTTCCATTACAGCATCTGGGCTGAGAAAACCAGGATTACCCTTTATGATGGAATTAATTCACAATTTGTGTACACCATTGTGGAGCGGTCGCGTAACCGGCATGTATGGCAGCGGTTTACCGTGGATTACACCACTCAGGCCACCACCAAACGGGTAATTTCCCTGCGCCATTGCAGCTCTTGTGAGCCGTATTACAAGGAGCATCTGCATATTTCGATATAAAGAATTGGGCTCCGGTTGGTATGGTTTTATATTTTTGCCTGATAAAACCATCAAGTCATGCTCAGAATCAATGGAGGCCAGCACATCTGGCAGTTTTCGCGTGTTGGGGGAGTTAACCGTGTGAACCTGGAGCGGGGTGCCGACCTGGAGCACCTCGGGGAGCTCGACCAGAAACTCTGGACAGCGCTTAGTTGTCCGGTGGATGGGCTGGAGATCGATTCAGCCACCCTGAAACTCTTTGATACCGACCATGATGGCAAGATCAGGGTGCCGGAGATCATTGAGGCAGTCCGCTGGCTCCTTTCGGTGATTTACTACCCGGATGATCTGCTGAAGAGGCCCACCTCCATGCCGTTGTCGGTGATCAACAAGGAGAATCCGGAAGGGGCGGTACTGCTTGCCTCTGCCCGCCAGATCCTGGCTCATCTGGATAAGCCGCATGCCACTGAACTCACCATTGCCGACACTTCAGATACCCAGGCGATCTTTGCCGACACTGATTTCAACGGTGACGGCGTAATAACAGCCATCTCCACCGACGAGCCTGCCCTGCAGGAATGGATCGCCCGGATTATCGCCAGTTGTGGCGCCGTTTCCGATCGCAGCGGCCTCGACGGCATCAGTGCCGAAACCCTCGACACTTTCCATGCTGAATGCGAAGCTTATGCTGCCTGGCAGCAAAAAGGCTCTGACGGTCAGGCCACGATTCTCCCCTTTGCAGGACAAACGGAAGAGGCATATGCCCTGTTTCTGGCAATTCGGTCGAAAATAGATGATTATTTCCTCCGCTGCCAGCTGGCTGAATTTGACCCATCCTCTGCAGAACTACTTAACAACCTGTCTGACAGGATTGAAGGGATCAACCACAAAGATATCTCAGCCAGTCTGGATGAACTGGAGACCTTTCCTATTGCCCGTATTGCCGCCGGGAAAGCCATCTCCTTCCTGGAACCCCTGAACCCCGCATGGCGAATCCGTGCTGCGCGCTTCTTCGAAATCATCAGATCCTCAGTGCTTGTGGATTCGGATAAACTGACAGAGGAGGGCTGGAATACAGTCTCCGGATGCTTTGATCCTTACCAGGCATGGTTGTCGGAAAAAGCAGGTGTTACGGTGGAGCCTCTGGGTATTGAGGTGATCAGGGAGTATATCGGTAGCGGCATTGACGCGATGCTTCGTGAGCTGCTGGAAAAAGACATGGCACTGAAAACTGAAGCGGACAATATTCTACTGGTCGACAAGCTGGTACGCTACTATTGCGAGATCTATACCCTGCTCAACAACTTTGTCTCCTTCTCCGATTTCTATTCGCCCGATTTCAGAGGAATATTTCAGGCCGGGATCCTCTACTTTGACCAACGGAGCTGCGATCTGTGTATAAAGGTCTCTGATATGGCAAAGCACAACCTGATGGCAGCAGCCAGCGGCATTTGCCTGGTCTATTTCAACTGCATCTCGAGGGTTAAAAATGAGCAGATGGTAATTGTGGCGGCTTTTACCGATGGTGACGTTGACAACATGGAGATAGGGCGGAATGCCGTTTTTTATGATAACAAAGGGCTCGACTGGGATGCCACCATCATCAAGATCATCGACAATCCCATCAGCATACGGCAGGCTTTCTGGTCGCCGTACCGCAAGATCTCAAAGATGATCGGCAACCAGGTGAAGAAAATCGCCGCTTCGCAGGAAGATAAGGTCACCTCTGCTGCCGCCTCTTCTGTTGAGCAGGTGGGAGCCACTGTGGACAAAGGGATCAACCAGGCAGTGCAGCAGCCTGCCGGAGTCCCTCTCAAACCGGCCGAAGCCCCTAAACCGGTGCCGTTCGACATCGGCAAATTCGCCGGAATTTTCGCTGCGGTAGGACTCGCTTTTGCGGCTATTGGATCAGTACTAACCTCCATTATCGGAGGATTCATGAAGCTGGCATGGTGGAAAATGCCGCTGGCACTCATCGGGGTGATGCTGCTCATTTCCGGTCCCTCTATGTTTCTGGCATGGCTCAAGCTGAGAAAGCGAAACCTGGCACCGGTGCTTGACGCGAATGGTTGGGCTGTGAATGCCCGGGCAGTCATCAACATTCCGTTTGGCGGTTCCCTTACCCAACTGGCCCGGCTGCCCAAAAATGCTCGTCTCAACCTGAAAGACCCGTTCAGGAAGAAGAGAAATCCCTGGATTCCGGTGTTAGTTGCCTTGGTGGTGCTGGTTGTCCTGCTGTTTCTGTTACGGTATCTTGGGTTTGTACATTTTTCACTGCCCTGGTTCTGACGCGATGCTGCGGGAACATTCTTATATTTGATCCCCGGTATGCTCAGCCTAAGGTATTTGGGATTGATTTCTGATATTCTGGATGGGATCATCGCACGAAGACAGAATATATCCACGGAGAAACTGAGGAGTTTGATGCTTTCTTTCGACTTTTTATGAGAAATCCTTTGCAAAAAGGAGAAGCCATAGATCAATATACCATCTCTGATAACGTTTATACACTCATGAAATCCTACACAATCATCCTTCTTGGTTCAATTATTACCGCTTGTAGTTCTGTGCCAGAAAACCAAAAGGCTGAGGATAGTCAAAACTCTCCAGATTCAGAGACGGTGATGCAGCTATTACCACAGAAGAGCTCTTCGATTTTAAAAAATGTTTCGGTAAAAACATATAAACTAAGCGACATAACCATCACGGTTACTCAAACCAGAAGTGATGGCACTGAGTTCTATTGCAAGTGTAGCTTGGTAATCTCCAGAAACCATAAGATTATTGATAGTCTTTTCTTTGCTCCTGAACCACTTGGTGGTGATTATGGTATTTCTGAACCAATACGGATTAATAAGCACTTGATTTTCAGCAAACATGGGGATTACGATGGGCGAACCATCATCATAAACAGTAGTGGTATTGTGAATAATATCATTGGAGGAATAAACTATTATGATTCTGACAAGAGTTTTTTGTTTGCCCTATACGAATCGGATCTTGGGGGGGTTGCTGTATTTGACCTTAAAAATGACGAGCTACTGATAGACATCCAAGATATGGATGATTATCCAGTCTCTATCCATAAAGCATTTGGGGGGAGATATTTTCTTACATTGGAAAGTGAAACATCTGGACAAAACGGTGTTGTGGTATGGGAAATTAAGCCTGAAGCCGGAACCACGGAGGAGGTTAGTCTTGATCCTGACTATTTTACTCCAAAAAATATGCTCAAGACTTGGAATCTACCCCCGATTAATTGTGGGAATTAGAATCTATTTCTGCTGATGCCACTCCCTAATTCCAACCAAAAATCCTGATTCCTAATTGCCTCCACTCCCTATTGGACACCTTTCCCCGGCCAGATCACGGAATTAATTGAGATGCAAGGAAATGCCTTTGTTCAACCCCTTCCGGGGTTGTTCTGGATTCGCACTGATTTCCCCGGGTTACGACCCGGGGCTATTTTTGTTGAACCCCGCAAGCGGGGTTGAGTTTCATCCATAATGCCCCACAACCCACGAAGTGGGTTGAACAGTAATAGCCCCGGGTTGCACCCGGGGATGAATCGCCCCCCAACGACCCCCAACCCACGAAGTGGGTTGAACAGTAATAGCCCCGGGTTGCACCCGGGGATGAATCGCCCCCCAACGACCCCCAACCCACGAAGTGGGTTGAACAGTAATAGCCCCGGGTTGCACCCGGGGATGAAT
>CAZJZF010000261.1:0-4364 GCA_964550385.1 uncultured Lentimicrobiaceae bacterium
CATATTTCGGCAATTCCCTCTCCGGTAAGGGCTGAGCATATACCGGTTAATGGCTCCCAGCCCGAAGGTGATTTGGGCATCATGTGCAGTGCATTCCGGTATTCCACGGTGGCAACCTTTGCTTTTCGCAGGTTCTCCCCGTCGGCTTTGGTGATGTAAATGGCGTCGCACATCTCCATAATACCCCGTTTGATCCCCTGCAATTCATCTCCGGCACCTGCCAGCATCAGCAAGAGGAAGAAATCGACCATGCCATAAACGGTGGTTTCCGATTGTCCAACGCCTACCGTTTCTATCAGCATTACATCGTAGCCCATGGCTTCGCACACGATGATACTCTCGCGTGATTTCCGGGCCACACCTCCTAACGAACCGGCAGATGGGGAGGGGCGGATAAAAGCATTGGGATGCCTGGAAAGTTCCTCCATCCGGGTTTTGTCGCCCAGAATGCTGCCCCCCGACCGCTCACTGCTGGGATCCACGGCCAAAACTGCCACCCGGTGTCCTTTCTGCACCAGGTGCATCCCGAAAGCATCGATGAAGGTACTCTTCCCTACTCCCGGCACTCCTGTAATCCCGATCCTTAATGAATTCCCGGAGTAGGGGAGGCAAAGCTCAATGATTTTCTGGGCAATGGCCTGGTGTTCCGGCAGGGTGCTTTCTACCAGCGTAATGGCCTGACTGAACAATGCGGTGTTGCGACCCAGAATACCTTCGAAATACTGTTCAGGCGGGAGGATTTTTCTACGCTGGCGGATAATCCGCTCACGTGCCTCTTCGTTGAACTGCGGAGGCTGCTCAATCCCTTCATTTACCTTCAGTGCCGATTCAAAAGGCTTCTCCTTCATCATTTAGCCCTCTTTTTTCTTCAGAATGTCCAAAAGGTCAGCCTCAAGAGTTTTCATCGGAGTTTCGGTGATGCGTCCAATCTCTTTTCCATTGTACTGGAAGATAAAGGTGGGCACCCGTATAATACTGTATCCTGAAATATCCATGCCCGGCACCTTCTTATGCCCGTCAGTACCCATTATGATTAGCGATTCTGATGGGTATCCGATCTCGTCCAGAACTTTGAAAAAACGGGGAAGTTGTTCACGGCTGTCGCCGCACCAGGTGCCCAGCACAATGGTAATGGTAACCCCCTCCAGCATTTCGGAATATGCAACTTCTGGTTCCATAGCAGGAATATAGGCGTTGTATTCATCCTGATACCGAAGGTTAAACGGGGCAAAATTTTCAAGAAAGGCTCTTGTACATAATCCTACTACCACGGGTTGTTGTTTTAATGTGTCGTATTCAACACGGTTTTCTTGCTGAGCCAAAGCGGTGAAACATACCATTATGAATACCGAAAGAAGGATGGGTTTTTTCATAGCAATGTTTCTCTGACTGCTTTATTCCGAACAAAGATATGAAAAAGATGGAAGGTGCTCATGATCCTGTCGGGGATCTGAGGTCAGACAGAATGCTGACTGTGAAGTCTCCCCGCCAGGATTAGTTCGCAAAATGATTTTGATTTTGGTGCTCATGATCCTGTCGGGGATCTGAGGTCAGACAGAATGCTGACTGTGAAGTCTCCCCGCCAGGATTCGAACCTGGGACCCGCTGATTAAGAGTCAGCTGCTCTACCAACTGAGCTACGGAGAGAATTGAGGGCGCAAAGATAAATATTTATCCAAAACCCTCACAGGATTAATCAATACTTCAGAATCTTTCCGGTTAAAACTCCTTCTGCAGTAACAACCTTTACCACCAGCATACCTGATGGGAAATTCTGTACCGGTATGGTAATCTGTTGATTGGAATCTGTAAGATTGAAATCATGCTGCAGAAGCAGTCTGCCATCCACGGAATATATTTCCAAAGCAGAAGCACCCATGTTTCCGGGCATTATTACCGTAAGGTTTTCATGGCAGGGATTTGGAAAAAGTGCAAGCTTTCCGGTAATGGCAGGATTTTCAATTCCCACCGGGGCATCAATAACCAGGTAAACCGGGTATGTCCAGCTGGTGGCACCAGGCTCGGTAAGGGTGTGTTGCAATGCAATGATTGAACCTGCTACTGCCGATGGGGAGATCTGAATCTGCATCACATTACCGGTCATCGTGCTGGCTCCGGCTGCAAAGTTGCCGAACGGCTCTGTGGCATCCAGCAGGGTAATGAGGGGATCGGCTGATGACAGCGCGCCGGTAATACCATTTACAGAAGCATAACCGATATTTGAGATTTTGTAAGCCAGATCAATTTTTTCTCCGGCATTGATATATCCATTGTTGTTCCCGTTGGCATCGCTCAGTTTCACCTCTTCCATCATCATAAACGGTTTTGGGGTAACGGTGCTTCCGGCAGCCGGAAAGGTGATCATATCGATCCAGGCGGCATCTGAACCTGCCACAGCGTAGGCATCTTTCTGGTATCGCCATAAAAAGGTATGCTGGCCGGCACTTACCGGATAGGCAACCCGCATCCAGGCCTTGGTACCATCCCACCACCCTTTGGATACGCCATCGATAAAAAACTCCAGGTTGTCGTATTTCTGGCCGGCACCGGCTTCGCAGCTCACCTTCAGCCAGAAACTCAATGTATCGGCATAAGCTGCGTACCATGAGAGGCTCAGGTTCGACTGTGCACTGTTGCCAATTACACCCGATCGGGCGCAGTAAGTGCCTTGGTAGGGCAGACTGTTGGTGATGGTCCAGTTGCCGGTTCCTGCATGCTGCCAGTTGAATTTCAGGAAGTTATTGGTCTCCCAGTCTTCGCTCCCAAAATTGATCACATTGCCGATGGAGGTGTTGGCTTTGTAAAATCCGGAAGCAAACTGCAGGTTGAACTGGAATGCAGTACCCAATGGGGTAGCCGTATCCATCCTGGCATAAAACTGAACATTTACCGGTGTGTTCAGAGCAATTTTGTACAGCGTCAGAGAATTGGAGCCGAACAGCTGAGTGGCCGCTGATGTGGCTGAAACAAGGCATTGGTGCAGGTCGGCTTCAGCCCCTCCGATATTCTTCAAACGGGCATTGATCGCAACCACTTCTCCCGGTTCAAATTTGCCGTTTCCGTTTCCGCCGGTTACGTCGTCGAAATAGAGCGTATCAAAAACAAGCACCGGTGCATAGCAAGGCAAAGTGAAATTGGAAGTCCACTGATTGGAGCTATTGTCAGTTATAACCATTTGCATAGCAGCCAGATAGCTGTTTGGAACCGAATCACTCACTTTCACTGTGAAGGCATTCAACACCTGCTGCACCGTTCCATCGGGGATGTTTCCAAAAGTTGAAGTGCTGTCGGTAACCACGACGTATGGATTAAGGCTTCTGAGCACAGCGTTTACCTGTCCGGCGGGAAGCACTCCGATATTCTCCAGGGAGACATTCAGCGATACGGTTTCCCCGAAATCGGCCTGCTGGTTGTTGTTGGTGCCTGGGTCGCTTACCAGGTGCGATTTGTAGGTTACAAACGGCGCATTGGCAACAATGAGGGGTACTGTGGCGATATACGGAATTTTGTTGAAGGCGGTAATTACCAGATCAAGGGTATCGGGGGTTAAAGGCGACACCAGATTGATGGTAACTGTGGATCCTGAAACAATTCCGGTTCCAAGGATCTGTCCGTTGAGGCTCAGGGTTGCCCTGGCACCATTTACCGGGCAGAAAATGGGGAACTGTGTGGTGCCAATCATCAGGGCAGGTTGATGCGAAGCGGTAATGGGCAGCGGACTGGTGGTTATTACCTGAAGCGAAGGATCTCCAAAAAGGGTCCAGGTGTCGGTCATTTCATCTCCGGCAGTGCCATAAGTGTCGTTCATCTTCATACAACCGCTCATGGAGAGTCCTCCAAAGGTTCGTTTGATGTTGGAAGGAAACGACTCTGCAAGGATATCCACCATCTCATCCTGACCTTCCATCGGTGGATTCCAGCTCTGATTGATGGTAGATCCAAGGTAAGCCACAGCTCCGGTTGGCTGGTCGTTTTTAGTCGCCCTGAGCCATGCTTCGGCAAAGCAGGTGGTGCTTACAAAATTTCCGTTTACACAGGCAACCGCCCACACAAATGGCCATTTATTGGTGTTATTCAGCGCTGCTACGTTGGTATTGCTGAAACCTGAGGTTCCCCAACTTGTATTGCTGCCATGTCCGGTGTACAGGATAATTCCTCCTCCTGCATCTACACCGGTTTGTACATTCGCTGCAGTAGGATCTCCAGCTGCATCGTTACCCCCCTGACTTCCCTCATAATACTCCATATTACCCGTGTAGGTAAACCCCATTAAATCGGTGAGCATATTTCTTACATGCTGGAAATCATACTCATTGTCGTCACCCGGACCCTCTTCAGATGCTATTCCGATAGCTTTTTTAAGC
>CAZJZF010000262.1:0-2138 GCA_964550385.1 uncultured Lentimicrobiaceae bacterium
TAACGCTTTTTAACAATAATCAGGAAATTTTTTTTTCCGGTAAGAGTTGGTTTCTGAAATTTATAGTTAACTTTACAGGACAGAGTTAAGGAGAGTGAATGCAAAAAATTGCAGTAGGAATGGAAGTGACGGTTGAGTATACACTGCACGAACTGTTGAAGAAAATCTTCGGATTCGATCAGTTCAAGGGGAACCAGGAAGCGGTAATCAAAAACCTGCTTGATGGGAGGGATACCTTTGTGATTATGCCCACTGGTGGAGGAAAATCGATGTGTTACCAGTTGCCCGCTTTCCTTTATCCCGGCACCGCTATCATCATCTCACCGCTGATTGCGCTGATGAAAAACCAGGTGGATGCTATCCGTAATTTTGGGGCTGAACAGGGCATTGCCCACGTGCTGAATTCCTCCCTTACCAAGGCCGAAATTGCCAGGGTAAAGAGCGATCTCTCTTCGGGGCACACCAAATTGCTCTATGTTGCCCCCGAATCTCTTACCAAGGATGAGAATGTGGATTTTCTGAAGACTATCGACATCTCTTTCTACGCCATCGACGAAGCACATTGTATCTCTGAATGGGGGCACGACTTCCGGCCCGAATACCGGCGGATTCGTACCATCATCGAAGCCGTTGGTAAACGACCCGTAATTGCTCTCACTGCCACAGCTACCCCCAAGGTGCAGCAGGATATCCAGAAAAACCTGAATATGCTGGATGCAACAGTTTTCAAAACATCCTTCAACAGGCCGAACCTCTATTATGAAATCAGGCCCAAAACCAAGAATGTTACCAAGGACATTATTAAATATTTGAAAACCCAGCCGGGCAAATCAGGGATAGTCTATTGCCTCAGCCGGAAAAAGGTGGAGGAGATTGCAGAATCGATGCAGGTGAATGGCATAAAAGCATTGCCATATCACGCCGGACTCGACTCAGCAGTGCGGGTACGCAACCAGGATATGTTCCTGATGGAAGAAATAGATGTTATCGTGGCCACCATCGCTTTTGGAATGGGCATCGATAAACCCGATGTGCGCTATGTGATCCACCACGATATGCCCAAAAGTCTGGAGGCCTATTATCAGGAAACCGGCCGCGCCGGCCGCGATGGGGGTGAGGGCAATTGTATCGCCTTCTATACCTACGACGATATGCTGAAGATGGAAAAGATCATGCAGGCAAAAAGCGTTTCGGAACTCGAAATCGCCAACCAGCTGCTGCTCGAAACCATTTCGTATGCCGAATCGGCACACTGCCGAAGAATTCAGCTGCTGAACTACTTTGGAGAAGAGTACCACCAGGACAACTGCCATTCGTGCGACAACTGCAACCACCCCAAACCCAAGGCCGAAGCCAGCGAACATATCCTCCTGGTACTCGATGCCGTGAAAGAGACCAAACAACTGCTAAAGGCCAAACAAATCGCCAAACTTCTTACCGGTGAAATAGATTCGGTGATAACCGCCCACCGCTATGATGAACTGGACATCCTGGGCACAGGGAGTTTCGAAGATGCCTATTTCTGGAATGCAGTAATCCGGCAGGCTCTTGTAGAGCATCTTCTGGTAAAGGATATCGAGAATTATGGCATCCTGAAAATCACCGAAAAGGGTAAGGATTTTATGATAAACCCCTATTCGGTAATGCTGGCAAAAGACCACGATTACGGCAACCCGGAAGGGGAAGAGGAGGAATTCTACCAGACCGGCGACCAGAAGGGAGGTAATTCTTCCGATACGACCCTTTATGCCATGCTGAAGGATATGCGGAAGCAGATTTCGAAAAAAGAATCATTGCCCCCATTCGTCATTTTTCAGGATACCTCTCTTGAAGATATGGCAATTCAGTACCCCATCACCCATGATGAACTGAAAAACATCACCGGTGTTGGCGAAGGGAAAGCCCAGAAATACGGGAAACCTTTCCTCAACCTGATCAGGAACTATGTGGAGGAAAACGAAATCATCCGCCCCAATGATATGGTAGTGAAATCCGTCATTAACAAATCGGGGCTGAAAGTCGATATCATTCGCAGCATCGATAAAAAACACTCTCTCGAAGATATCGCAACCTCCAAAAATATCGATTTCGATGAGGTACTTACTGCCATTGAGCATATCGTGGCCAGTGGTACCAAG
>CAZJZF010000262.1:2148-4359 GCA_964550385.1 uncultured Lentimicrobiaceae bacterium
AAGATAGACATCTCTTACTATATCGATGAATTTGTTGATCCTTATCACCAGGAAGACATCTATAACTACTTTAAGGATGAGGCAGAGACTGACTCATGGCAGGACGCCCTCAGTGACCTTGGAGAGGATGAATATACGGCTGATGAGGTGCGCCTGGTGCGTATTAAGTTCCTCTCAGACCTGGGCAATTGATGCACAGTATCTCCCTTTTTACCATCTTTGTGCTCCTAAAATCAGGCAGACTCTCAAATCTGTTTATAAACCAATAACTCTGAATAATATGTCCAGCGAGTACAACCTGAACACCGTGGATTCTGATAAGTTACCGGAATTGGAACCTTTAACCATCAATCCCTTTGAAGATGCTGAATCTGTTGCTGAAACTGAAGCCCAAAACACGGAATCATCCATCGGCGGGAGTGGTTTCACTCCCCCCGGACCTCCTCCCGAAACAAAACAGAAACCATCCGGTGCTTCCCGGCTGCCGCTGCTGTTGAGTCTTCTGGCTCTTGCCGGGGTAGTGTTTATCCTGGTTGTTCACGGCTTCAGCCCCAAAAAGGGAGCTGTTGTGCCGCAACCCATGGTAAAAAGCTCTGGCGATGGAGTGGGTGGAACCCGTATTGCATTCGTGAGAGCCGATTCGGTTCAGAACAACTACCTGATGACCATCCATTTTCTCGACAGCATCGAACGTCGGTTCAGATCGATGGAAAATGACCTGATGGACAGGAAAAAAGGGTACGAGAAAAAGATCCAGAACTATTATCGTGATGTGCAATCGGGATTGCTGAAAGAGAGCGCTGCCCTTCAGATCAAGGAAAAGCTGGAGATCGAAGGGGATCAGATCGCCCAACTGGAAGAGAGCTATACCACCCGCATCAACGACCTGCAGGTGAAGCTCAACGTAATCTATTTCGACAGCCTGTGGAATTTCCTCGACCGAAGTAAGGCTGCGATAGGTTTTGACATGGTTGTAGGGTACCAGCAGGGCCTTACCAACATCTTTTTTGCCGATCAGGGTCTCGATATCACCCAACAGGTAATCGACCTGATGAACCAGGAGTACACGGCTCTATATCCCGACAGGAAAGATCTGAAGAAAAAGTAAATCTCACTCCTCTTCCCCTCAAAACTCACACTCAAACTCACACTGTCTCGCACCTCACCCCCAGCCCCTCTCCTCAAAACTCAATACTCACACTCAAACTCACACTGTCTCGCACCTCACCCCCAGCCCCTCTCCTGAAAGGAGAGGGGAGTTAAATCACTCAACACTCATAATTATCATTTTTAATTTCTAATTTTTAATTTCTAACTCTTCACTTAATTCCATGCAATCCAAATTCCTCCTCCTGTTCATCGGAACTGTGCTGCTGGCCTCCTGTAACGGAAGCTATTCCAGCGAGATAAAATCAACCTGGCCCAATGGCGCTACCAGGCTGATTGAATATTACAAAGAAAAGGATGGACAGAAAGAGCTTTACAAGGTGGAGGAGTTTTACGAGAATGGGATCAAGCGAGTAGAAGGGTACTACCGTGCAGGACAGAAAGATGGCCGCTGGAGTAGTTACTTCCCGGAAGGTGGTGTGTGGTCGGTGGTAGGTTACAAAAATGGGGAGATGCACGGCAAACAAACCGTATATCACCCCAATGGACAAAAATATTACGAAGGGAGTTTCCAGAACGGTATCCGCACGGGCACCTGGTCATTCTGGAATGAAGCAGGTGCCCTGGTGAATACCCGGAATTATTGATCTAGAGTCCGAATTCCGCTTTGATATCGTCGATGCGGTTGAGTTTTTCCCAGGCAAAAAAGTCTACTTTCTTGAGATAGTGTGCTTTTCCGTTGATGGTCTTCGGAGTGGTGGAATCATCCTGATAGGCTACTTCGATCTCCTTCTGGTAGTAGTCGCGGCCAAAATGTCCGTAAGCTGCGGTTTCCAGAAAGATGGGATTCTTCAGGCCAAGACTTTTAACAATGGAATAAGGGCGCAAGTCGAAAACATTGTTGATTTTCAGAGCGATTTCTCCATCAGAAAGCAATTTGCCACTGGCATCCTTCACTTTGGCTGTATTGAAGGTGTTCACATAAACGCCAACAGGCTTAGCAACGCCAATGGCGTAGGCCACCTGTACCAGCATCTCATCAGCTACACCGGCAGCCACCATATTTTTGGCAATGTGGCGAGCAGCGTATGCAGCCGAACGATC
>CAZJZF010000263.1:0-4346 GCA_964550385.1 uncultured Lentimicrobiaceae bacterium
ATACAATGCCTATCTGAGCCTCGGCATCGGAAATGCACACTACAGGTCGATTCTCACTTCCCTGGATGGATCCTATGTTGGCAGTATCGGTTACGAGAACAGCCAGGATCCGGCAGCTTCCGATGCAGGTGACAAAGGGACGATGAAGAGTGAAGCTACATGGAAAGTTGCTGCCGGTGTTAAGTACAAAATAACCAATCGCATTGGCGTTGGATTGGAAGCCTCGTTGGTTCAGCTTCCCACCGACCACTTCGATGTTCGTTACCGTCCTTTGACCGAAAAAGATCAGTTGGGTTATACCAATGTATATGTGCAATATCAGTTTGGCAAGAACGAACAGCACAATGAATGGAATCCGATGGATCCCACCATGGCCGAGTTGCTGAAGAGAATACAGAAACTTGAAGACAAAGTTGATACCCTGAAGAACGATCTGGACGACGTAAAAGATGATGTAGATACGCTATTGGCAGATTACAACAAGAGGACTAAGAGTCCTGATACTGACGGTGATGGCGTTCCTGATTATTTAGATCTCGAGCCTAACACCCCCAAGGGTACCCTTGTTAACTTCCAGGGAATCGCCTTGCCGATTGAAAAAGAGAAGTATCAAAGAAATCCTGACGGTTCATTCAAGTTCGACAACAACAAGAACCCCATTTTGGTTGAGCAACCTAAAAAGCAGGCAGATCCAATAGCACTGTACAGTGTATTCTTCCCACTGAACAGCACTTATCTGTCGCCTGTAAATATGGAAAAGATCGCCATTGCAGCCAACCTGCTCAAGAAATACCCCGACATGAAGTTTGATCTGATCGGTTCTGCCTGTGAAATTGCCACCACCGAGTACAATGATGGCCTCAGCAAACGCAGGGTAAATGCCGTGAAGGATGTAATGGTCAAAGACTTTGGCATCGATGCCAACCGTTTATTCATCAGCTGGGTGGGAGAATTAAAACCTCTTACTACCAACAGGCAAAGGCTCTTCCTGAACAGGCGCGTTGATATCCTCATCGCCAAGTAAGGAACAGAAGAACTTTAAAGAGGGCGCTTTCACAAGCTGCCCTCTTTTTTTTATCTCTTCATGGAAACCAGCTGTTTGGATACCTCCCAGAGCAGAATGCCTGCGGTTACAGCGATATTGAAAGAGTGTTTTGATCCAAACTGGGGAATTTCAATGCCGATATGGCATTCTGCCAAAGCGGTATCAGAGACTCCGCTGATTTCATTGCCAAATACGAGAACCAGGGGGTGATGGGTTTCCACCTTCCAATCATTCAATGCAATACTTTCATGAACCTGCTCAACAGCGACGATCAGCGCACCTGTGCCAGCGAGGTCCCTTAAAAGCAAAGAAGTTTCCGGGTGGTATTCCCATGCAACCGATTCGGTAGCTCCCAGAGCAGTTTTATAGATTTCGCGGTGGGGAGGAGTTCCGGTAATGCCACACAACCAGATTTTCTTAAACCCAAAGGCATCCACAGTCCGGAATACAGAACCCACATTCATGAGGCTTCTTACATTATCGAGCACGATGGTAACATCGGGTCTTGGGGATTCATTGTACAAAGCGGCAGGAATGCGCTGCATCTCCTCCATGGATCGTTTTTTCAGCATGGCATAGGTTTTAGAACCAGTGCAAAGCTACAAAAGCCCTTTATACCATGATGCCATGTAACGAGGTTGTTGTTGGAAACGGAAGAAAATGTAATTTTGACCAAACGAACCGACCCTATGGCAAGAGGCAGCAAAAGTGATGTGGAAACCCCTTTGATGAAGCAATACGCAACCATTAAGGCACGATATCCCGGGGCGTTGCTGTTGTTCAGGTTAGGTGATTTTAACGAGACCTTTGTACAGGATGCTATTGTAACATCGAATATTCTGGGCATTGTACTTACGCGCAGGGCCAATGGAAAGGCGGCTTTTGTTGAGCTGGCAGGTTTCCCCCATCATGCTCTGGAAACCTACCTTCCCAAGTTGGTGAAGGCGGGGCAGCGGGTAGCCATCTGCGACCAGCTTGAGGATCCGAAACTGGCAAAAACCATTGTAAGGAGGGGTGTTACTGAGCTTGTTACCCCCGGAGTTGCCTACAACGATCAGGTACTGGACCACAAGCGAAACAATTTTTTATGCAGCATCTATTATGCCCAGGAACAAATGGGCATTGCCTTTCTGGATGTTTCCACCGGTGAGTTTTATACCACCGAAGGAAACAAGAATTACATCGACAAGTTGCTGCAGAGCTTTCAGCCGAGCGAAGTGATTGTGCAGCGTAACAAGCTCCGCCAGTTTGCTGAAGACTTTGGAAATTACTATACCAACTCGTTTGATGAATGGGTGTTCACCCGGGAATTCGGTTATGATTGCCTGGTCAGGCATTTTGGAACCCGCAGTCTTAAGGGGTTTGGGGTTGAGGAACTTGAAAACGGGATTATTGCGGCTGGGGCAGCCATTCATTATCTGTCAGAAACCCATCATGAGCGGCGCAGCCACATCAGCCGCATCAGCCGCATTGAGGAGGAGCACTTTGTATGGCTCGACCGGTTTACCATCCGTAATCTGGAGTTGCTATCAACGGCAAACGATCAGGCGAAGACCTTATCCGACATCCTAGATCTGACCATCACACCCATGGGCTCGAGGATGATGCGTCGCTGGATCGTATCACCACTGAAGGAAGAGCTGGTAATCAGGGAGCGGCACGACCTGGTAGAATTCATGATGCAAAAGGGAGAATTCAGCGAGCTGCTGGCACAGCAGTTAAAAGTATGCGGAGATCTGGAACGGATTATTTCCAAGGCTGCCACAGCAAGAATCAACCCAAGGGAGGTAGTGCAGCTTAACCGCGCATTGCAGGCCATTGAGCCTCTGAAGGAGGCTTGTTCTGCCAGCGGCATGGATCATCTTGCCAAACTTGGTGAACAACTGAACCCATGCCGTACCATATCCGACCGCATAAAACGGGAAGTTACTGAAGACCCGCCGGTGCTGGTAGCCCGTGGAGGTGTAATACGAAGCGGGGTATCGGCGGAATTGGATGAGTACCGGTCGTTATCAGGTTCGGCAAAAGATTACCTGCACGAAATACAGGAGAGGGAGATCCGTGCAACCGGCATAACAAGCCTGAAAGTAGGATTCAATAATGTGTTCGGATATTATCTGGAGGTCACCAACGCCCACAAGCACAAGGTGCCTTCAGAGTGGACGCGAAAGCAGACCCTCACGGGAGCAGAGCGGTACATTACAGAAGAATTGAAAGTTTTCGAGGCGAAGATTCTGGGAGCAGAGGAAAAAATCAATACAATTGAGCAGCAATTGTATGATGCACTGGTGGTGGCTTTAAGCGATTATATCATTCCGGTGCAACTGAACGCCAGTATACTGGCAAGGCTTGATTGTTTGCTGTCGTTTGCCCGGACAGCCGAAAAGCATCAGTATAGCAGGCCTGAGATCAATTCCGGTTACCGTCTCGAAATCAAAGAAGGAAGACACCCTGTAATTGAAAGGTTTTTGCCTGAAGGGGAACGGTATATTCCCAACGATGTGTATCTGGATCAGGACAAACAGCAGATTATCATCCTAACGGGACCCAATATGTCGGGGAAGTCGGCACTTTTGAGGCAAACGGCACTCATTACCCTGATGGCACAGATGGGTTCATTTGTTCCGGCCACCTCAGCGAAAATCGGTATTGTAGACAAGATTTTCACCCGTGTCGGGGCGTCGGACAATATCTCATCGGGTGAGTCGACCTTCATGGTAGAGATGAATGAAACAGCGAGCATCCTGAATAACATTTCGAACCGAAGCCTGATCATTCTGGATGAAATCGGTCGGGGAACAGCTACCTACGATGGAATTTCCATTGCATGGGCCATTGCCGAATACCTGCATGACCATGCTCAGTTCAGGCCCCGTGTTTTATTTGCTACCCATTACCATGAATTAAATGAGCTGGCCAGGGCAAAGCCCAGAATACAGAACTTCCATGTAACGGTTAAAGAACTGAACAACAGGGTTATATTCCTGCGGAAGCTGGCTTCCGGAGGCAGCGAGCACAGCTTCGGGATACATGTTGCCCAAATGGCGGGAATGCCGGGAAAAACCATTGAGCGTGCAAACCATATCCTTAAGCAGTTGGAATCGGCACATACCGGCGACATCCTGGGGCAGGAAACCGGATCAGCGCCTCAGAAAAAGGCGTCCCGTGACTCTTTCCAGCTAAGTTTCATCCAACTCGACGACCCGCTGCTTGAACAGATCCGTGAAGATATACTAAGTACTGATATTGAGCGGCTAACCCCGGTGGAAGCTCTGATGAAGCTGCATACCATAAGGCAGAT
>CAZJZF010000264.1:0-4317 GCA_964550385.1 uncultured Lentimicrobiaceae bacterium
CGAGTAAATCTTGAGGCTTTCGTGCAATCCAAATTCCATCGAAAAATAGGCAACCTCGGGCAAATCATTTTCCGGAGTAACGGCCAGATATTCATTAAACTGCTGGAAAATCACCTGAAGCCTGCCCATAAAATCTTTATCAACAGCTAGTACCAGAAGCCTGTTATAGATTAACAGGGAAAGTAATTTTACAGGGTTGTTACCCGATTCCCGCCAAAGATCAGCATCTATCGAGCGGAAAAGCTCCTCAGCATCGTGGTTCCAGGTCCACCAGAGATTGTCGGACAGTTTCTTCAGAGGTTCCAGCTCAGGGGGATAGGCGCTTTTCACCAGGATTTTATTCCATTGCGGAAGTTCCTTTTCCTTTGAAAGAAACCTTCGCTTGCCATTTGAAAACTGGTATGGATCCGTGGCGCCCCTTTCTCTGGCTGCCTCCAAAGCAGAGCTATACCCTGTAAGATAATACCCAATGAAGTTTTCCCAGGTAGCTTTTTGTGAAATTTCATACGATTGCCTGGTTAAAGCATCATATCCTTCCGGATCAAGACTGGCAACATTTCTGATGGAGGCCGCCAGTTCTCTGATCAGCACAACATCTTCGTTATCATTCCTTTCCATAACCCTCACCGCCGGGAAGCCAGCAGGATTGAGCGAACGAACCCAGCGGCCAAAACCAGCCAGGCTCGTTGTGGCAGTGGGAATGCCATAGGCAATGCTCTCCAGCGGGGTATAGCCCCATGGTTCGTAATAGCTGGGAAATAGTGTAAGGTCAAAACCAGAAAGAAAGCTGTAATAATCCAGGTCGAAGATTCCATCGTTTCCGGTAAGATAGGTTGGTGCAAAGCATAAAAATATCTTCCCGTTGGGATCATTGTTCAGCTTTACCAAATCGATCCTTCTCAGAACCGGGTCGTGTTCCGGGGTATTGATCATGTGGGTAAGGCAGTGATGCGCATATGATAATGGAGCATCCGGACTTTCCTGCATTCTGGCCAGCAGATCCGGCCTAGGACCGTGATGATAGGCAGGAACAGCAATGACTGCCAGTACTTTGCGGGATTTTTCGTACTGACTGGCAAGTTCAGCAACAGAATCAATAAACAGGTCGATCCCCTTGTTTCGGAATTCATACCTGCCACTGGTTAATACCATCAGGGTATCTTCGGGAAAGGAGGTACCAAACAACGATTCAGCTACTTCGGTGATTTTTTTCCTGGCATGTTGACGCAAAACAGGCCTCTCTTCAGGCCTGGGTGCCAATCGGCTGTCAAATCCATTGGGCGTAACGATGTCGGGTTGTTTACCCAGAAGGTGAAAACATTCCTTAGCGGTAATTTCGCTTACGGTGGTGAAGACATCGCTATTGAGGGCGGACAGTTTTTCGAGAGAATGCTTTGACTTCACCTGAAACTCCACTGCAATCTGATCCGGATTCACAATTCCCAGGGAACTGTATAAGGCTTTTCCATTTCCAGCCATGGACCTGCCAAGCACAGTGGCATGGGTGGTAAATGCTGTTGCAATGCCGGGGGTATGTTTTCTCAGATACAGCACTCCGGTTCCGGTCATCCATTCGTGGAACTGCGCCAGTACCCTGTCACGCTGTGAGAGGTGGGTGCGATAGTAGCTTTCGATAACTCTTGCAGCCGCATAGCCGAACATGGCAGGTTCGATGTAATCCCATTGGCCGCTTATGGAGTCGAGCCCATAATCTTCCCAGTAGTTGGCAAAGATTTTATCCTTCTCCTGAAAAAATGAAGTAAAATCCACCAAAATGGCAATGGGATTCCCTTCTGTTTTCCAGCGCCCTACCCTGAAATACAATCCTTCCCTGGCAGCGAATTCGCGCCAGCTTTTCATCAGAAGCAAATCCTCCTCGAAATGAGGATGGCCTGTAGTTTCCTTCCACACATCAGGACCGATCATCACCAGTTGTTCATCCCTTTGAAATAAAGATTTCAATACTGGTGTTCGGGTGGTAATCACAGTGTAAATACCACCAATTTTGTTGCAAACCTCCCAGGATACCTCAAAGATAAAATCAGGTACCAGAAGGTTTTTCTCCTCTTCTTTTCTCTCTGTCATAAATAGTAAAGTTAATAGTCAGCACTGGCCGGATCTATTTACCCGGAAACAAAGCATTGGCTTTGATCAGAATATGTTCCCGGCTCAGTTCAACGCTGTCTATCTCCGGTTTGTCATATTTTTCGGCCAGTGCGTTGTACCTCGATAACTCATCCTCTGTAAGGAAGGGCATCATCCATTCAACGAAATCTTTTGGCAAACCATGCATCGCATATAGAAAGTCATATATGTCGATCTCTTTCAGCAGTTTTTTGATCTCGGTTTTCTTGAGATTTTTCAGATCAATCATCTCTTTAAACCTTTCATCAGGGATCGCTTCGATGGCAGCCTGTTCCTTAATGGCCTGAACATTTTCAGGCATATTGCTCTGATACAGAGTGCTGCTGGCAGTTTCAATTCTTGCAATGAAATCTGAAAGGATATTCATATAATTGATGTACGCATCATAAGGGGACCCATAGGGGTTGAAATATTTATGTACATCGCCGTCGCTGAACCACTTGGTGCACATATAATAGAAGTGGTCGGAAGTCTGAAGGAACCGCCAGTCGCGCAGCAGGTGTTCGTTTCCGGCTTGTTTTACCAGATGTTCAATGGCATAAACCCTGTCAAAAGCATCATCCTGCAACTCATTGCCCAGCCAGGCGGTAAGGTCTCTCTCTTCATCGGCCCAGGAAATGGGGTATGGTACATGGATCGGTGCAACGGGTTGAAGCTCATTGCTTACCTCGGAAGGGGTGTTAAAAGTATAATTGGAGTGTGAAAACACACGACCCGGAAGCGCACGCAGAAAGTCGAAAATCCCGGTTTCAGGCCATTGGTGTTCCCCAAAAGTCTCATAATCCATAAATAGGTTTACCACTTGTTGCTGTGGATCGACGGCATTCAGCCAATCGACAAACTTTTCGGTGGTAAGGGGCCATTCGCTCCAGCTCTGCTGTGAAAACCGGAACGCGATATCATCGCTGAGCCTGAAATTCTTCAGCAGGAGTTTAAGTTTTGGGTTAATGGCATTGCAGTAGAGGTAGTTGGGGCTTTTCCATCCCAGGATATGACGTGCTCCTTCTGTGAGCATGGTTTCAAAGCCCATTTCTGCGACCATTTCCCCGATTCCATCGGAATAAATCAACTCAGTATTTCTGAAAGCCCTGGTTTCGGCTCCGATCAGTTCTTTTATCCGTTTTCGGTTCATTTCCACCTGGGCAATGAATTCATCCTTGCTTTTAAGGGATGGAAGAGCATGGCAATAGGTCTCCGAGAGAAACTCGACGCATCCTGTGGCTTCAAGCTCACGGAAGGTATCGAGCACCTCAGGGGCATACATTTCAAACTGGTCGAGCGCTGTTCCTGAGATAGAATAGCAGATTTTAAAAGCTTTGCCATGCTCACGGATAAGGTCAAGCATTAGACGGTTGGTGGGGAGATAGCATTTATCTGCCACCCTTCGCATGATAAAACGGTTTTGGTAATCATCATAGTAATGATGATCCTGTCCGATCTGGAAGAATCTGTAATTCTTCAGCCGGAAGGGCTGATGCACCTGGAAATAGAAGCAAATCGAGCGCATATTTCTGTTATTGTTGGTTTCTGATAATTTTGATTACGACAGAAGTCTGTGGTATAGGTCTTTTACCTTATGAGCTGCATTGTCCCATTTGAGATTTTCCACTTCCAGCTTACCATATTTTCTGAACATATCCGACAGAGCCGGGTAATTCAGCAGGCCATAGATTGAATCGGCAAGGGCATCGATATCCCAGAAATCTACTTTCAGGGCATGATGCAATACTTCTGATACTCCGGATTGCTTCGAAATCACTACGGGAACATTTGAACGCATTGCCTCCAGTGGGGAGATTCCGAAAGGTTCTGAAACTGAAGGCATTACATATACATCGCTGAGGGCAAACATTTTATTCACATCCTCCCCTTGCAGGAAACCGGTGAAGTGAAACCGGGAGCCCATTTTCAGGGCTGCCACGCGGCGGATCATTTTGTTGAGCATGTCACCGGAGCCAGCCATTACAAAACGCACATTGGGATCCTTGATGAGCACTTTTCTGGCAGCTTCAACGAAATAATCGGGCCCTTTCTGAAAGGTAATCCTCCCAAGAAAAGTAACAATTTTCTCCCGAAGGTGCCTTGTAACTCCTTCAAGGTCGTGATCAAGCGGTATTACTCCGTTGTGAACAGTAACTACCTTTCCGGGATGGATACCATAACGGTTAATGA
>CAZJZF010000265.1:0-3937 GCA_964550385.1 uncultured Lentimicrobiaceae bacterium
TAGTTAGCGAAACTCTGGGGCAATACTTCGGAAAATAAAATTTGCCAAATTAGGGAATAACGGATATATGGTGAAAATTGAAAAAATAATAGAAAATAAGAAACAGTTCCTTGACTTGTTGTTGTTGGCAGACGAGCAGGAAAATATGATTGACAAGTACTTGCAGGGTGGAGACTTGTTTGCTTTATATGATGATGACTTGAAAAGCGTTTGCGTTGTAGTGCCGGTAAATAGCGAAGTTTGCGAATTAAAAAACATTGCGACATACGAGAAATATCAAGGCAAAGGATACGGTAAAGCATTGATAAATTTCATTTTAGACTTGTACAAAAACGACTACAAAACAATGCTTGTAGGGACTGGAGAAACACCAACAATATTATCGTTTTATAAAAACTGTGGATTTGAAGAGTCACATAGAGTAAAGAATTTTTTTACAGACAATTACGACCACCCTATGTTCGATGGCAACATACAACTTATTGATATGATTTATCTTAAAAAGGATTTATGGAAAATTTTAATAAATTTAACTAAGTACATGACAAAAATTTACAACACTCAATAAATTCATCTAAATCACTGGAAAACAAGGCACTTGCCAAATGGGTTAATCCGTATTTGAATAGGCTCTTGGCTTTTCTGCCGTGCTTTTTAATCTTAATGGGACGTACCGAGTCAAGGAAAATCCCTGCAAGGTAAGCCCAGGTAAAGGCAAAAATTACAAGTGCCAGTAGTTTGTTAATGCGATCCAAATCGGTCAAGTGCGTATCTTCGATATTAAAACCGCTTGATTTCAGTGCTTTAAATGCAGATTCAATCTGCCAGCGTTCTTTGTATAATGACTGCGATTCTTCAGGTTTATTGAAGGAAACAATGATCTGCAATTCGGGGACCCCTTGTTTGTTTTTGATTCTGGATGCTGACAGGTAGCATAGTTGACCATTGACTTTGACAATCCCTTGATAGAATGCATACTGATTGATCTTTACGTGGTTAAACATCCAGGATGCTTTTACATGATGTCCGTTCTTAGGGATGTCAACCCAGAAGTTCTCTCGGATTCGAATGTGGTATTGGATACGCCGATGATTGAGATAACCGAGCCACTCATCTCCGACAAACTCACGGTCAGCCAACAGGCATTCGATGCATTCGCTGCCAAACAGTCCGATGAACTCTTCCATCAGGGTGATTCGCTCCTGGGTTGAAGAGTTGCCAAACTTTGGCAACATCTTGTACAGCAACGGGAAGGCTACACCCTGATAGACCACGGCCAGTACCAGGATGTTGATATTGGATGCCCCAAATTTCCAGTTGGTCCTATCCATAGTCAGGCGGTAAGGTGGAGGGTGAGGCAACAAGGTGAATACAAAGCGTGCAATCAGCTTTGTGTCCAGTAGGTATTCAGCAATGAATCGCTGAATCCTGCGCAAAGACGAATCCACTCTTGCCGGGGAGTCAAAGCCTGCTGCGATTTTCTCAAAACAGACCGTTTGAACCTTGCACAGAGCACAGATAAATAAGCCAAAAAACTTAATTCGGGCCAGGTTCATCCTGTCCCCAAAAATTTTTGATAATGTTGCGAATAAAATGGTATTTTTACTCTCTGCCCTGGTGTTCTCGTATCGGTGATCCATTTGTAGTGATTTGAATCTAAGATACTGAATGCCAGGGTTTTATTGCATAATCTAACAATTAGTTATCACCGAGTTATTAACATATAGTATTGCTATTCAACGTATTATGTATTTTTGTCATGTACTAAGGTACAAATAATACAGAACCGATATGAAAAAAAGAATTTTTTTGCTGTTGTTCGTGTTACAGATGTGTGTATTGATGCCCCTTATGGCTCAGATGTCAGAACCCCAGCCACAAGCAGACATCCGTTTTTACATCGATTCTATTCAGGCTTTGGAAAAAGAATACGACCGCCTGGAACTAAGAACCTACATGCTCACCGGTCTCGTGGCTATCAGCTTTCTGGTAAATGTAGGTATGATGCTGTACATTATCCGATTGGTCAAAAATGGAAAACCAAGGAATCAGTGAGAATTTCTAATTTCTAATTTCTAATTTCTCATTTCTCATTTCTCATTTCTCATTTCTAATTTCTAATTAATTCTATGCGATTACAACCCAACATACTCTACGCCGATCGGTATTTGCTGGTGCAGAAACTTGGTTCCGGAGGATTTTCGGAAGTATGGCTTTCGGAAGATACCAGGGGGAATAATATTAAAGTGGCCCTGAAAATCTTTGCTCCGGGCAATGGCCTCGACAGCAATGGTTTAAAGGTATTCGCGGATGAATACTCACTGGTCTTTCAGCTCAATCATACCAGTCTGCTCAAGCCCACCCATTTTGATGTATGGAACGATCAGCCCTATCTGGTGCTGCAGTTTATGGAAAAGGGATCGTGCACCGGCCTCACCGGCGAGTTTTCCGAAGCTGAGCTGGCCCGCTTCATGTACCAGATGGCTGATGCCCTGCAATACCTTCACGATCAGGAGCCTCCCATCATCCACCAGGATATCAAGCCCGATAATGTGCTGATGGATCAGCGTGGCAATTACCTGCTCACCGACTTCGGCATCAGCACGCGCATCCGCAAGACCCTTACCAAAAGTATGGGCAATCAGACCATGAGCAGCGGCACCACCGCCTATATGGCTCCGGAGCGGTTCAGCCGGAGGCTTGAAGATCGGGCTCCTGTTGCCGAAAACGACATCTTTTCGCTGGGGGTAACGATGTTTGAGTTGCTTACCGATGCTTTGCCGTTTGGTGAACAGGGGGGGCTGGTGGCGGCCGGAGGACTTGAGCCGGCAGAATTACCCGAACGGTATGATCCTGTTTTGCGCGAACTTTTGGCCGCCTGCCTGGATAAGGACATCCGTAAACGCCCCACTGCTACCGAACTCGCACAGGCCGCAAAATGCTTTCTGGAGCAGGGCAAATGGGGGTTCCCTGAGCGCTTGTCCGATCCGGTTGATCAGAACATGACCCCGGAACCTGCAAAAGAAGAGATTAAAAAAGTTGCTTCATCGGAAAGGAAAACTACGGTTATTCCTGAAAATAAGCTTGTTGAACAGGTGGAATCTCATCAAACCAGGGCCTCCGGCAATCGCATTGGGGAAACCAAAGTAGTTGCTGCACCTGCAGGAGAGGGCGGGAAGGGAACGGTAATCATGGGGCAGCCGACAGAGTATGCCATAAAATCAGGGAAACGAAAAAAACGGATTTTCTGGATAGCCGGCTCTGCTCTGCTGCTGCTGCTGCTGGTAGTATTTGGCATCATCTTCAGGGATGCATTACCCGGTTTTGGGTCGAAAAAAGCCAACTATTACCGGCACCTTGAATCGGATATGTATGGCGAGTTCTACGGGCGCTATCCGTTGGAGGATAAAGATTCTGCAAATGTAAACTGCTACCATTTTATGTATGATGAGCAGGGGAAGGTGAGCGGCTGGACCTACCTGAAAGGGGGAAAACCGGCATTGGATCCCACACTGGAAGTCGCGTCTGTCGAGATACGGAGAAACGAAAAATCAGCCCGATTTATGTTTAAGAACCTCTATGGCAAACCCATGCCAACAAACAAAGGTGCATACGAGTGGGAATATCTGTATGATGATCTTGGAAATGTAGTGCGGGAAAACCTGCTGGACAAAGAGGGCAAACTCATGATGAACAGCAAAGGGATTGCTTACTATACCAATGAGATCGACAAGGATGGCCTGCGAATTAAAACCATGAACCATGACCTGAATGGAGATATCACAAAAGACAGTGACAGTATTTGCGGGTACTTGTCGACCTACAATAAGGAGGGAATAAGGGTGGAGATCAGCTATCTGGGGAAAGATGGATTACCGGCTCCATTTAACGGGGGTGAAAATTACGGACTACAATGGGAGTATGATGATTTCGGGAA
>CAZJZF010000265.1:3947-4299 GCA_964550385.1 uncultured Lentimicrobiaceae bacterium
CTGTTGATGCAACCGGTAAACCGATAGTGAAGAAGGATACAGAGACAGCCATCCTTGAACTTTCCTATGATAAAAACGGAAACCGTATAAGTTTTACAAACAAGGGGTTAGATGGAAAGATTAAATTGAATAAAAGGTGGGGTCCTGCCATAACCAGATATGAATGTGATTCGGCTGGTAATCATTTAAAAGAGTATTATTTTGATGCCAAAGGTTTGCCGATGCAGATTCAGGGAACGGAAGTGGCCATAGTAACCTTTTCTTACGACAATTATGGAAACATAACAGAAATCCGATATCAGAATCAATTTGGGAAGACGGTAACTCTACCCAATAGAACCTATGCTTATGT
>CAZJZF010000266.1:0-4297 GCA_964550385.1 uncultured Lentimicrobiaceae bacterium
TGCAGCCAATGGCACACCGGGTTTGATCGCCAATAACTTTATTTCCAAGCAGAATGGTACCGGTACCACCTACGGAATTTACCTCGCTACCTGTACCGATCTTCGTGTGGTTCACAACAGTCTGAACATAGCCGACCAAAGCACTGCTTCCCGGGGATTGTATCAAACGGGAGGAACAGCTCACAAATATCTCAATAACAACATTGTGATGCAGGGTGGTGGATTGGTATACTACATCGCGGCACCGGCGTCCATTGACTCAACAGACTACAATAACTTCTTTTCCACCGCTTCCACACTGGCTTATTGGGGTGCAAACGTTGCCAACCTCGCTGCATTGAAAACGGTGAGTGGCAAGGAAACCAACAGTATTTCTGTCAATCCAAACTATCCTTCGGTATTCAATCTCCATACCTCTGAAGTATCCCTGAACGCTGCTGCCAAACCTCTGGGTTATGTTACCGTTGACTTCGACGGACAGCCTCGCAGTACAACTGCACCGGATATCGGTGCCGATGAGTTTGATCCGCTGAATTACGATGCGGGATTGGTTGCTATCACCTCACCAACTTCACCGGTTACTGCTGGTATCAATCCGGTGATTGTTACCCTGAAAAATGGCGGATTGGATACACTTGTCTCTGCCCAGATCAACTGGCAGGTGAACAATGTGCTCCAAACCCCGTACAGCTGGACTGGCAGCCTCCTTACAAACGCCACACAGACCAATGTAAATATTGGCACTTTCAACTTCGGAGCAGGGGGATATGACATTAAAGCCTGGACCAGCCTTCCAAACGGCCAGGCTGATATGTTCCCGTATAACGATACCGTTACAAAAAGTGTGGTAGCATGTATTTCTTCCATGAAGGGAGTCTATACCATCGGAAGTACAGGTGCCAACTACAGTTCATTCACCGCTGCTGTTAATGCTTTGATGAGCTGTGGTGTAGATAGCGCAGTGGTCTTTAACGTGGCTCCGGGTACGTACAATGAAAAACTGATTCTGGGTGCCATCCCGGGAATTTCCTCCCTGAAAACGGTGACCTTCCAGTCAGCTACCGGCGACAGTACCAGTGTCATTCTGACCTCATCCCTCGGTGATGCAACAAATCCCGGTACACTAAACCTTTCAGGGGCAATGTATATTACTTTCAAAGGCATTACCATCAATGCTACGGGTACTGCCAATGCCTACGGTGTTAATATCATGAACGGATCCATGTACAATACGATCACCAATTGTGTGGTAACTTCTCCGGCGATTAGTACATCTAGTATTCGCAGTATAAGTATCACAGGTGGAGCCCTCAATCATTATATCACTGTTGCAAATTGTAAAATTCAGGGTGGGTATTACGGTATTTATGCCTATGGATCAGGCACAACATCTTGGTCGAAAGGCATTGTTTTCAGCGGTAACCAGATCAGTGGTACCTATTTGTACCCGATACAGGCATATTATCACGATTCAATCCAGATTCTGAACAATAAGGTGTTTGGACCCGGATATGATTACAATTACGGAATTACCGCCTACTATATCAATAATGCTTACCGCATTACCGGAAACACTATTGAACTGACCACATCATCTGGCACAGGATCTTATGGGATCAGAGATTACTATGGCAACTATTATTCGTATAACGCCAATCCAACTGGTTATGGCATCGTTGCCAACAATTTTATTTCCATCCTGGGAGGAACCGGTACCAACTATGGCTTGTATGCCTATTACAGCAATGGGACAGACTATGTTTACAATACCATAAATATCACTGGTAACGGCGCATCCGGCAGAGCATTATATCAATACAACACCACTTCCAACACTCTGGGTCAGAAATTCTACAACAATATTTTTGTAAATACTGGCGGAGGATATTCTGCCTATTACGGCACCGTTGGGTCTGTTGCTGCAACTGATAATAATAACTACTATGCAACGGGGGCCAATTTTGCCTATTGGGGTTCCAATGTAACCAATCTGGCAGGGCTTCAGGCAGTAAGTGCCAAAGACAGCAATTCTGTGTCTGTTGACCCAATGTTCATCACTCCCTCCAACCTCCATGTGATGTCACCGGCACTCAATGCAGCCGGGAAACCCTATCCTGCCATTATGGTCGATATTGATGGGGAACCCCGCAGTGCAACTGCCCCCGACATCGGTGCCGATGAATTTGCCCCCAATGCCAAGGATGCTGCCATGAATGCATTCATCAGCCCCGCAATGTCCTATGGCCCGGCCGGCTCCGGACTCAACATCGAAGTGCAGTTCAGGAATCTTGGTGCAGATACCATCACCTCTATGACGGTGGGTTATATTATCGGGACAGGAACTCCGGTAACCTTTGCCTGGACAGGCATCCTTGCCCCCAACGCATTGGGTACCCATCTCTTTGCCGCACCGGTTACCCTGACCCCGGGAACCCACCCGATCAAAGTATATGTTGCTCTGGCTGCAGATGCAGATCCCTCCAACGATACCCTGATGATGAATTATGTGGTGATGCCGGTGGTAACGCCGGGCTGGGCAGACAATTTTGATCAGGCTACAAATTATTGGGCTACCTCCGGAAACTTATGGCAGCGCGGAGTCCCAACAGCGAATATCATAAACAGTGCTCATTCACCAACCAATGTCTGGGCAACAAACCTCAGCGGGCAGTATCCAAACAATGCCAATGAGTTCCTGATTTCGCCCTATTTCGACTTCAGCAGTCTGAGTGGGACAGATACGGCTTCAGTTGAGTTCTGGCACTGGCTTGATGTACAGCCAAATAACGATTACTGCCAGGTGCAGTACAGCAAGGACAGTGGGCAGACCTGGGTGAACCTCGGTTTTTATCAGGATCCCTATGGCACCAACTGGTACAATGTGGTTCTTAACGGAGTACATTATTTCAGTGCAGCCAACTCAGGCTGGTATCAATCCAAGTATAAGCTGGATCCCAATACCTTCAACCAGAACAATCTGGTGCAGTTCCGGTTCAGATTCTTTTCTAATGCCTCAATAAACAGCTATGATGGATGGGCAATTGATGACTTTAAGGTTTCCCTGCCGGTGGTTCCCAATGATGTGGGAGTTACTGCCATCAACCATCCTTTCAATGATACTGCTGCAGGAAGTCAGGTTAATGTGGATGTAACGATCAAGAATTTCGGTACCAATGCCCAGGTGATGATCCCATTGGTGCTTAAACTTGGAACTACAATCATTTCAACGGAAACCTGGACCGGTACTCTGTCAGGAGGTGCCTCAGCAAACTATACCTTCGTGCTCCCCTTATCCATACCGGGTGCAGCATACGACATTTGTGCCGGCACTCAGCTTCCCGGAGATGCTTTCCCTGCCAATGATGAAACCTGCAAAAGCTACAACGCCCTGCCGGCGCTGCACGATGTGGGTATCTCCAGGATCGTTGCTCCGTTGCCTGACTCAGTAGGTGAAATCTGCCTGTATGATCCTGCTACCCATCCCTGGTACAAGAAAGATGTGATTGTGAAAATTCAGAATTACGGACAAAATGCCCAGACCAGCATCCCTCTGAAATACACATTCTACAATGGCGGACCTGTGATGACAGATACCTGGACTGGTAATCTGGCCCCGAATGATTCTGTTGACTTCATCCTCTCAACGCAGTTCCCACCAAAGGTTGGTGCACAGCAGCTTTGTGCTGAGACCAATCTGGTTGGTGATGTGATGATTATCAACAACAAAGCCTGTCAGAGTTATGTGGGCCGCACCTGCATCGGTATTAACGACCCGGACGGAGAGGGGTTTGCCCTGATGGACAATATCCCGAACCCTGCCTCAGGAGCCACACTTATTCCGTTCAGGATTCCGGTTGGGGGTGAGGTTACCATCGGACTGGTGAGCCAGATTGGCCAACTACTGCAATCAGAACAATATACCCTGCCAGCCGGCTATCACGAAGTTAAGGTCGATGTAAACGGCTATGCCGCAGGCGTGTATTACTACTATGTCGAATTCAACGGCCAGCGCCTGACGAATAAAATGGTGGTGAGAAAGTAAATGGATGTGGCTTCGGCTACGCTCTGCCACCCTGCTTTACGGTGGCTTCGGCTCCGCTCAGCCACCCTGCTTTGCGGTGGCTGAGCGTAGTCGAAGCCACCATCATTGAGCGGAGTCGAAGCCACCATCATTGAGCGGAGCCGAAGCCACCACCACAAAAAAAAACCTTCCCTGAAAAGAGAAGGTTTTTTTTGTGCCCAGAACAGGACTCGAACCTGCACATCCTTGCGAATACTAGTCCCTGAAACTAGCGCG
>CAZJZF010000267.1:0-4287 GCA_964550385.1 uncultured Lentimicrobiaceae bacterium
TCAATACCTGGGTTTGCACGTGTTGAACTGTTTCGGCTGAAAACCGTCCGACAAAAAATTCAGGATAGTGATCATTGCCGGTAATGTAGGCATAAGCATTGTCGGAATGCCCGGCCGTAATGGAATTGGTGGGTATCTGGGCTGCATCTCCTACCAGCAGCAGGTAGGTAAGACCGTTGGTGTTGTAATAGTTTGTTACATAGGTTTTTATGGCTGCTGCGGTAGTGCCGACCGTTGCAATATCTACCATTTGGCAGGGAATCCCCTTCTTGTTCTTCCAAAGCACAAAATCCTGCATGGCCGGCATATAGGAAGCATGACTGATAACCAGCATTTTCCCGTTTTCGCTTACCGGGGTGTAATTGATGCCCAGGATGCCGGAATTGGCAAAATGACGCTGGTAGATTTGGAGGAAGTCTTCGTCAACGTTTTTTGGGAATGCTCCCCGTTGCAGTGTGTTTAGTCCCCCCTCGTCCTGTTTGGACACCTTCAGGGAAATATCGTAATACACTCTGAGAACGCCGGTAACGGGATTGTACTGAAATGGATTCACCAACACCGTTTGTCCGCGGAAATCTCTTAAAACATAGGGATCACGAAGGGATGCCAGAGTTCCCGGATAGAATTTGTCCTGCTGATATTGGATGCCCTTCAAATAGGGAATATCTGCTGGATCGATGTTGCGATACAGGTTTCCACGGGATGGAATTAGCTGAATACCAGTAAAATCCTGATAACTTGCAGACAATATCTCTACCTGCATCCATCCATCATCAGGGATGATAAGTGAAGTAGCTCCAATTCTCACTTCCGGAACTCCGGATTCCAGTACCGGAACAGTTTCCTTCAAGTCAAGGGTATGGAAGACCCCCTGCGTCGTAGATTTTTCACGAAGCACAAATGAAGTGAGGGTATAATGCAGAATGGTGCTCCCTGTGGAGGATTCTACCACATCGGTTTGAAATGATGGATTACCGGATGTGGTAAAACTAACCTGCGCCAGGGTGCTGAAACCGGCTATCAGGAGCAGAAGAAGGGTGAAAGTTTTTCTCATAAGGATTTTGGTTGGCTATCAGAATGATGTAACGAAAATCAGTTTCGGATAATTTTTCGGGTTAAGGTACCGTGAGGGGTTTCTAAAACTAAAAGATATAAACCGGAAGGAAGATTTTCTGTACTGAAAATGAATTCAGTACGGGTTTCCTTGAACGATTCTTCCCATACAGCCACTCCAATGGCATTGCAAAGCATAAGTCTGCCTCCCGGTTCATCGCCTGTGGATACTTTGATGTGCAACTGATTGCTTAGTGGATTTGGCCAGGCATCCATGGTGGCGAATAAATTATTTGGTTTCTGAATGCCTGTGTATAAAGAAGTTACAGGGAAAATGATATAGTCGATCCAGGCGCAGTCTTGTCCATCTTCCGCATAATAATCTTTGCTGTAAGCCCAGTTAAAAGTTATCATACCCGAATCTACAGGAAAAGAGGCAACATCCCAGCCAGTTTGCAGCCCGCTCCACCTGCCTGCTTCCTGTTGGTTCATGCTGAAAATCAGAAAGTCGTAATCGGCTTCCGATGATACTTTGTAGGCAAACCTTATGGAATCACGGCTCAGAACCGGAAGTTCGATCTGAATGGATGTGGAAGACTGGTTGGGAATGGCACCCGAGCGCAGACAGGTTGCCCCTTCAAAAGGTGGATCAGTGGAAAGGAACCAGGGTTGGGATCCTGTAAGTACCCAGGGATAGGTAGCGAGGGTATTGTTTTCAAAGTCCTCCTTCAGCGGAGCCAGCATCCGGTAGATGATCAAGGAATCACCGTACCCGTTTTTTGCTGAAGCCACCTGTACCATTACCACACTCCCCTTGGGGATGGGGTAGTTTTGCATGGTAGCAGCAAACACCACATCGTAAATTTGCCCCGCATTGAACTGCGGCAAATTGACCTGAGAGATGTTCAGTTGTACCAGATTGTTGTCCTTTGAGAGGTTTACTGTCAGATTCTGCAGGTCTGCATGTCCGGTATTTTTCATTTTCACCCTGAATTCAAAAGGCTCATTGGGTTCAATGATTCCATTGTTGTTGCCACTGAAATCGGCAAGAAGGACTTCCTGAATCATCACACCCGGACTGTTGATGGTAAAGCTGAAAGGGGTATTCCAGGTCTGGGCACCCTCTTCGATGCGAAGGATTCCTGCAACTATATGCTGATCAGGAACATAATTTTTTATCTGGAAAGCAAAAGCGGAAGGTACCGTTACGGTTGCAGACCCGCTGACTCCCGTGAGGGTTTGAACAGAGTCGGTAAGGGTGATATAACCATCGGAAATCAGGAGCTTCAAAGTGAGGTTTCCGGCACTGAAAGAGGTGAAATTTCTGATTCTAACATCCACACTGATGGGTTCACCTGCATCGGTTTGCTGATTGCCATTGCCTGCCAGGTCGAGAAAACGGATGCTGTCGGCAAGTAAAAACGGTCCGGTGGGTGTAATAAAATGTATAGTATCGAAAAAGGGAATCTTGTTTTGACCGGTAATAGACAGCAGTGCATTTGCAGGTTGGTTAAAGGGTAGGATCTGAAGATTCAGGACTCCGGTTCCATCGGTAACCCCTGCGCCATAAATCTGCCCGTTGTGGGTAATGGCTACATATTGGTAGGGGTCGGCCTGGATAGCCACCTGGGAAAGGCCGGTGGGAAGCACATCAACAAAGGATACCTGCGGGGTTGACGGAATTCCCAGCCAGGGCATCAGCGACGGATCTCCCATCAGAATATAGGTTTCCCAGTAGTATGGTACCGACAGGCCCGACTGGGTAACAGCCAGATTGCCAGCCTGCATGATGCCGCCCTGGGTGGTCCACCAATGGCTGTAGGGCTCTCCGTGGGTGTGGAACAAACGGTCGTAAAAACCTAACCCATTTGAGGAATAAGTTGGGTTTGCTGTAATAGGTTTTAACCCCACGGCGAAATAGTAATCCTCATCCCAGTAGGTCAGGTTTGATGCCCCAATATGGCCTACGGCTCCCTTGTCTGCAGCCCTCAGCAAAGATTCTCCGAAACATTGTGAAATATTATATCTGTTGGTTTCACAGGCGTTACTGATGACCGTGGGATACCTTCCGGTGTTGGTGAGCAGCTGAACTGTGTTGGAGGTGAAAGCCGGATCGCTCCATCCCGATGAACTGCCGTGGGCACTGTAATTCACCAGAGAAACTCCTTCGTTGAACCGCTGGATAATCTGGGAAACCTGTCCACTGGAGGCTGGATATAGAAATGTTTGAGGTTGCATCCCGTTCGCCGGATGGATGTATTCGTTCTGTGCGTAATTCATTTGACCGTTGGCCCAAATCGGCGACTTGCTGGCATCATTTCCTGCCACGAGGAGACCGTACTGCAGATATCCTGAGCCGGACATCCCATACTGTTCTACCAAAAGGGTTTTATCAATTTGAGGCTGCAGTTGTGCCACGGTTGTGGCAGAGAATCGTCCATATTCCAGTTCCGGATAGATATCGCCGGTATATTCGGCATAGTAAAGATCGGTGGAGTGGCTGGCTGCTGTACCCGTAAAAGCTGGTATCTGAGCTAAGTCGCCAACGATTAGAAGATACGATGGGGCGGGATTCGCAGGCGTAGATGCATCCCAGATCCCTTTCAGAAAAGCTTTCATCGAAGTGGTAGTAGAACCTACTCCTGGAGATCCTTTGTATACTTCGGTAACCTTAAAACCCTTCTTTTTCTTCCAGGCAATAAAGGGTTGAAGGGTATTCAGAAACATTGAATCGGAAAGGATCAGATAGTGAACCGGTCCGGTGGTGATAGGTGCCGGTTGCAATAAACTGCCGTTAAGGGTCACAGAGGAAGGATTGGTAAAAGGAGAAATGAAGGGATTCTTCCACGAAACCGGATCAGGAATTCCCCCCGAGAAGGTGATATGCACAATGGCAGATTCGACATATTTGATCTGACGGGAAACCGGCTGATATTGCACCGGACTAATGCTCAAACGGGCAATCCGGGCATTCCGCATAATGCCGTCGTCTTCAATCCGGGCGGTGCCGTAATCAAACCAATCATTTTTGCTATACACCGTCTCATTTTTCACAAAAGGGAGGTCTCCTTCTGCCCTTTTGGGTCGTGAAGGTTGAACCGGTGACAATTCCAGCCCTTTAAACCTGGCGGGAATCTCAACATCCTTCAACGTGATATCCGAAATCTGAATATTGCAGGAAGCTCCCAGGGGGATTTCTATCATCCTATTCCATACCGGCAGGTTTGGCAAACC
>CAZJZF010000268.1:0-4284 GCA_964550385.1 uncultured Lentimicrobiaceae bacterium
GAAAGGGAGCATGCAGCTCATTGACGCTGAGCTCTCGGATCAGCTGCTGCACCACATGGCAGAGATGCCCAAAACCCTGGCATCAGGTGGGTCGGCTGCCAACACCATCCATGGGCTGGCAAACCTGGGAGTTACCACGGCCTACATCGGCAAAATCGGTGCAGACGGGTACGGCGAGTTCTTCAGGGACGATATGGTACGTGCCGGTATCCGTCCGGTGCTGCTCACCGGAAAACAGCCCACCGGCACTGCGCTGGCCTTCATCTCCCCCGACTCGGAACGCACTTTCGGCACCCACCTGGGCGCTGCAGTGGAGATGGAGCCCGGTGAGATCGGAATGGAACACCTCGCCGGTTACGACCTGCTCCATATCGAAGGGTACCTCGTCTTCAACCAGGAGCTCACCAAACATGTAGTTACGCTGGCGAAGAAGGCAGGGCTGAAGATCTCCCTCGACATGGCCAGCTTCAACGTGGTGGAGGCAAACCACACCTTTCTGCACGAAATTATCACCGACTACATCGATATCCTCTTCGCCAACGAGGATGAAGCAAAAGCCTTCACCGGCGAGTCGCCCGAGAGGGCACTGAAAACCCTGGCTGGTCTCTGCGACATCGCCGTGGTGAAGATGGGCGGCGACGGCTCATGGGTAGAGAGCAACGGCATAGTCTGCAAGGTGGAAGCTACCCCCACCGATTTGCGCGATACCACCGGTGCCGGCGATCTGTACGCCTCGGGGTTCCTCTACGGCCTGTCGAAAAACCTTCCCCTCGACCAGTGTGGTGCCCTTGGCAGCCTGCTGGCTGGTAAGGTGATAGAGGTGATTGGTGCCAAAATCGACCAATCACGCTGGGATCAGATCCACCACGCCATCAGCGTACTGCATTTTTAGCCGCCCGACTTTGTTTAATCAGAGATGTTTACTATTTTTGACCCCCCTTTCCGGAGCGGGTCTTCACGTGTATAAATTAATCTATATCATCATATCATGAAGGTTTATCAGACAAACGAAGTAAAAAATATCGCCCTGATCGGAGGGGCGAAATCGGGAAAAACCACGATTGCCGAGGCGATGCTGCTGGAATCCGGGCAGATCAACCGCAGAGGTACCGTGGATGACAAGAATACCGTATCGGACTACAAGCAGATTGAGCTGGAGCGCGGAAACTCGGTGTACGCCTCCATCCTTCACGCAGAATATGCCGGCAAAAAAATCAACATCATCGACACCCCGGGGTTCCACGATTTTATCGGCGAAACCGTTGAGGGACTCAGCGCAGCTGATGCCGCCCTGATGATGGTGAATGCCCAGGACGGAGTTCAGGTGGGCACCGAAATCACATGGCGCCTTTGTGCCAAAATGCACAAGCCTGTTTTCTTCGTGCTTAACCAGCTCGACCACGAAAAGGTGAATGTGGCCGATACCATGTCCCAGCTGAAATCACAGTTTGGCGATAAGGTGGTGCCGGTGGCATTTCCCGTTCACCCGGGCATCGAGTTCAACAGCATTATCGACCTGGTGGAGATGAAGCTGCTGAAGTACCCCAAAGAGGGCGGAAAACCGGAAGTTACCGACATCCCCGCTGCCGAAATGGCACAGGCTGAAGCCCTGCACCTGGCACTTGTGGAAGCCGCCGCAGAAGGGTCAGAAGACCTGATGGAAAAATATTTCGAAGAGGGAAGCCTCTCTCCGGATGAGATCCGCAAGGGAATCCGCCTGGGGATGATCACCCGGGGCATCTTCCCGGTATTTGCCGCCAGCGCCAAGCGCAATATGGGTGTGGGACACATCCTTTCTTTTGTCGCCAACACCCTCGCAGGCCCGGCCGAGATGCCCGTTCCCAAGGATGAAGCCGGCGCAGAGATCTTATGCAACTCCAATGGCCTGGCTCTCGCACGCGTTTTCAAAACCTCCGTTGAGCCCCACCTGGGCGAAGTGAGCTATTTCAGGGTATTCTCAGGCGAAATCAAAGAGGGGGCAGATTACATGAATTTAAACACCTCCAACAAGGAGCGTATCACGCAGATCTTTGTGATGTCGGGAAAAAACCGCGACAAGGTTGAAAAGATTGTTGCCGGTGATATCGGAGCTACCATCAAGCTCAAAGACACCAAAACCAATCACACCCTGGGCGATCTGAAGGCCAGAAACCCGCTGGAGAAAATGGTGTTCCCCGATCCCATTTACACTACTGCAGTGCGGGCTGTTTCCTCAACCGACGACGAGAAGATGAACAGCATCCTGTACGAGATGCACCACTCCGATCCCACCCTGCTGGTCAATTACTCACGCGAGCAGAAACAGCTCATCCTGCAGGGGCAGGGCGACATGCACATCAACAAGGTGAAGTGGTATTTCGACAACATCCACAAGATCGACATCGAGTTCCTCGCCCCCAAGATTCCCTACCGCGAAACCATCACCAAATCGGCCCGTTCGATGTACCGCCACAAGAAGCAGAGCGGTGGCTCCGGACAGTTCGGCGAGGTGCACATGATGATTGAGCCATGGCACGAAGGTATGGAATACACCAAAGAGTTTCCGGTAAGGGGTACCGACGAGGTGAACCTCACCTGGGGTGGCAGGCTCATCATGAACAACTGCATCGTAGGGGGTGCCATCGACGCACGCTTCCTGCCCGCCATCATGAAGGGGCTTATGGAGCGCATGGAGGTAGGTCCCCTCACCGGGTCCTACGCCCGCGACATCGTGGTAAGCATCTACGACGGCAAGATGCACCCGGTGGATTCCAACGAAATCTCGTTCCGCCTCGCCGGACGCCACGCCTTCAGCGAAGCCTTCAAGAATGCAGGCCCCAGGATCCTCGAGCCCATCTATGTGATTGAGGTAATGGTGCCCGAAGAGAAGATGGGCGATGTGATGACCGACCTGCAGGGGCGCCGCGCCATCATCCTGGGCATGGGTTCCGAAGGGAGCTTCCAGGTGATCAAAGCCAAGGTGCCGCTGGCAGAGATGCACAAGTACAGCACCTCCCTCAGCTCCATCACCTCCGGCAGGGCCACTTTTAACATGACCTTCCTCGAGTACGCACAGGTTCCGGGCGACATCCAGAACAAGCTGCTGAAAGAATACGAAGAAGCCAGCAAAGACGACGAATAGTCCTCCCCTTTGCTGCTGTTGTAAAACCAAAATCCAAAACTGCCTCTCGCAGGGAAGTGTCATCCACGACACATTACCGGAGAGGCGGTTTTTTTTTACCCTCAAAACTGTTGCTCAAACTGTTGCTTAAACTTTCGTTGAGACAAGTCACACACACACTTTACATCTGGCATTACCGGTAGAAAAATTAGCACACAGATTGGGCAGATGTTGCTGATTTTCACGGATTTTTTACCACAAAGGGGCATAGGCAACATAGGAACATAGGCTTTTTTCTATGTCTCTATTTTCCTATGTGGTGAAAGAAAATCTTTGCATTACAAAGATATTCTTGCTTACATTTGAGGCTCAGAAACCAGGCAAGGTGGTTTTTTGACAAATCAAAGAGACATTTCCGCCAACCCACTTGGTGAGCAATCGAATAAACAATACGTTTTTTTGTGTATTTTAACCGAAGAAATGTTTGGAATTTAAAGAAGCACTACAATCATAAAAATTATGGTTCTACCAATGGAAGCAAAAAATAAGATTAAAATATTTGAAGAGAAGAAGGTTAGGACTTTATGGGATAATAAACATGAAAAGTGGTATTTCTCGATTATTGATGTGATTGAAGTGCTAACCGGCAGTCCAAGACCCAGAAAATACTGGAACGCATTAAAAACCAAACTCAATGCAGAGGGAAGTGAACTGTCCCAAAGATTGGGACAGTTGAAAATGGGAGCGGAAGACGGGAAAATGAGATTGACTGATGTAGCTGATAGCGAACAGCTTTTTCGTCTCATTCAATCCATTCCCTCACCAAAAGCAGAACCCTTCAAACTTTGGCTGGCACTGGTAGCCGCAGAGCGATTAGATGAAATGCAAGACCCTGAACTTACTATCGACAGAGCTTTACAACAATACATGAGACATGGTTATTCAGAAAACTGGATAAATCAACGTCTCAAAAGTATTGAGATTCGAAAAGAGCTGACAGATGAATGGAAAAAAAGGGGATTGAAAGAGGGTGTTCAGTTTGCGACGCTTACCGATATTATCACAAAAGCCTGGAGCGATAAAACCACCAAAGAATACAAGATTCTGAAAGGTTTGAAAAAGGAGAACCTACGGGATAACATGTCCAACACAGAGCTGATTTTAAACATGCTTGCCGAAGCATC
>CAZJZF010000269.1:0-4276 GCA_964550385.1 uncultured Lentimicrobiaceae bacterium
GCCGGTCTTTCCCCTGCCGGAGGATTTTACCGATGCCGATGCCTATCTGCGCCACCTTACCTACGCCGGGGCTGAGAAAAAGTACCGTGAGATAACTGAGGAGGTTTCTGAAAGGCTTGAGTATGAGCTGGAGGTGATCAAAGGGATGGGCTATGCGGGATATTTTCTTATTGTACAGGACTTTATTGCCGAAGCCCGTCGCAGGGGTACCCTGGTGGGACCGGGGCGCGGTTCTGCCGCCGGGTCGGCAGTGGCATACAGCATCGGCATCACCAACATCGATCCGATCCATTACAAGTTGCTTTTCGAGCGGTTCCTGAACCCCGAGCGTATGTCGATGCCCGATATCGATGTGGATTTCGATGATTACGGCCGGGATGATATCATACGGTATGTGCAGGAAAAATATGGAGTGGACAAGGTGGCGCAGATTGTGACTTTCGGACGTATGGCTGCCAAATCGGCGATACGGGATGTGGCCCGTGTGCTGAAGCTGCCGCTGCCTGAGGCGGACCGCCTTGCCAAAATGGTGCCCGACGGCCCCAATGTTACGCTGCAGAGTGCCCTGAAAGATTCGCCCGACCTGATGCAGGAACTCAAAGAGGGGGAAGACAAAGTACAGAGGACACTCCGTTTTGCCCAAACCCTCGAAGGATCGGTGAGGCAAACAGGCACACATGCCTGTGGTGTGATCATCGGCCCCGAGCCGCTTATGGAGCATATACCGCTTTGTACCCAGAAGGAGTCCAATATCATGGTTACCCAGTACGACGGGAAGCTGATAGAGGGCGTTGGTATGCTTAAAATGGACTTCCTCGGTCTCAGCACCCTTTCGATGATCAAGGATGCCATGGTGGCCATTGAAGAGCGGCATGGGGTGAAGATTGATATCGACAACATTCCGCTGGACGACGAAAAGACCTTTGCCCTGTTCCGAAAGGGTGATACGATGGGGCTCTTCCAGTTTGAGTCGGAGGGGATGCAGATGTACCTCAAAGACCTGCAGCCCGAAGGGATCGAAGACCTGATTGCCATGAACGCCCTCTTCAGACCGGGTCCGATGGATTACATCCCGGTGTACATCGACCGCAAGCACGGGAGGGCTAAGGTGGAATACCCGCATGAAATGCTCAGCGAAATTCTGGGTTACACCTATGGCATTATGGTATACCAGGAGCAGATTATGCAGGCTGCACAGGTGATGGGTGGTTTTTCACTGGGCAAAGCCGACATCCTGCGCAAAGCCATGGGGAAGAAAAATATGGCAGTAATGCTCCAGCAGCGGCAGGAGTTTATTGAAGGAGCTGCCCTGAAAGGGATCGAAAACGCAAAAGCCGCTGAGGTTTTTGATACCATGACCAAGTTTGCCGAATACGGATTCAACCGATCCCACTCGGCTGCGTACTCCCTGCTGGCTTACCAGACAGGTTATCTCAAGGCTCATTACCCTTCGGAGTACATGGCTGCTGTGCTCACCCACCACCTCAGCGACATTAAAAAGATCACCCTCTACATCGATGCCTGCCAGCAAACCGGAATCAATGTCCTGGGACCTGATATCAACCAGAGTGGTATTAAATTCTCCACCAACGAGAAAGGCGAAATCCTGTTTGGTTTGGGCGCCATCAAAGGGGTAGGGGAGGTGGCTGCCGAAGCAATCATCAAAGAGCGGCGCAGCAAAGGAGCCTATGCTTCGGTATTTGATATGGTAAAACGGGTTCCTTTGAAAACGGTGAACAAGCGTTGTATGGAAGCAATGGCACTGGCAGGGGTTTTCGACAGCCTGGGTACCCACAGGGCCCAGTTTTTTCATGCCGAGGGGGTGGAAGGATCCACCTTCATCGAAAAACTTCTTCGCTTCGGAAGCCTTGCGCAGCAGCAGAAAGAGAGTGCCCAGCAGTCGCTTTTTGGCGACGATGATGCTGCCGCCATCCCGGATCCACAGCTGCCAACCTGCAACCCCTGGCCCCCATTGCAGCAGCTTGCAGGCGAAAAAGAGGTAATCGGCTTCTATGTGTCAGGGCATCCCCTTGATCAGTATAAGCTGGAAATCAGAACCTTCGTGCGAAATACCACCGATGAGGTGAAGAATGACATGAAACGGTTCCTGCAGCGGGAATACACCCTGGGAATCATGGTGAATGAAGTGGTACATAAATATGCCAAATCGGGCAGACCTTACGGAAATATTACCATCGAGGATTATGACGGCAGCATGGTTTTTAGCCTCTATGGCGAAGATTATCTGAAGTACAAACACCTGATGGCGAAAGGGGAATTTCTGTTCATCAAGGGGGATGTGGCACAGCGTCATGCGGGATCGGATGAATATTTTTACCGCATACGAGATGTCAAGCTGCTTTCGGAGGTGCTCAACTACTATGTAAAAAGCATTATCCTTTCTGTGGATATCAGTAAAACCCAGGTGGATGAAGAACTCGGAAGCCGGCTGCTGAGGATGATCCGTTCCGCCCCCGGCAACTGTAAAGTTAAGGTTTACGTTCGGAACGGTGAGGAATCCATGATGTTTTTTCTGCCCAAACGATTCGTCAACCCCTTTGAATTTCTGCGTGCTATTTCCGAAATACCCTCCATCGCCTATGCCCTCGAGGATAAATAGGTCTCTTTTTATCCCTGCTGAAGTGCACAGGGTGTTCTGAAAAAATGTAAATTTGCACAAACCTTTAATTACAACCGGAATGGCTTTAGAAATCAACGATGCAAATTTTGAAGAACTGGTAGTGAAGTCAGACAAACCAGTGGTAATCGACTTTTGGGCAGTCTGGTGTGGCCCCTGCCGCATGATTGCCCCCCTGATTGAAGAGATGGCTAAGGATTACGAAGGAAAAGCTGTCATCGGAAAGCTTGATGTTGACAGTAACCCCAACGTAACCACCAAATTTGGCGTACGGAATATCCCCACGGTACTCTTTTTGAAAAATGGGGAAGTGGTTGACAAACAGGTAGGTGCCGTTCCCAAATCGGTGCTGGTGCAGAAACTCGAGGCCCTGCTCTAAACCAATTGTGCCCGTGCAGGCTTAATGGATGATCCGGATGAGTCATTACGTTCCGGTTTCATCCTATATTCTATTTTTATATGCCCATTGTTGAACAGAAATACATAGACCCATTCAGTCCTCTGGAGATCCTCGCCCGACAGGTGGTGGAGGGTTTTATTACCGGATTGCATAAAAGTCCTTTTCATGGGTTTTCGGTTGAGTTTGCCGAACACAGGTTGTACAACCCCGGCGAATCGACCCGGCATATCGACTGGAAACTTTATGGCAAAACCGAAAAACTTTTTGTAAAGCGCTATGAAGAGGAGACCAACCTGCGATGCCAGGTGATCATCGACAACAGCTCCTCGATGTACTTTCCTGTACTCGACAAGGTAACGGTGGAGAATCCAAACAAAGCAACCTTTTCGGTGTATTGCGCAGCTGCCATTATGCATATGCTGCGGCAACAGAGGGATGCTGCAGGCCTCTCCCTTTTCAGTGATGGTATTGAGCTCCAAACCCGAAGCCGATCCAGCCAGGTGCACTACAAGTTCCTGTACTCGGAACTGGAGAAACTGCTGGATTTATACCAGCCTGAGAAAAAACGGGTCACCTCGGCCGCAAAATCGCTGCACGAGATCGCAGAAGCCATCCATCGAAGATCTCTGGTGGTCTTGTTCAGCGATATGTTTGATACTGAGGCAGATCCCGGCGAATTGTTCGATGCATTACAACACCTGCGCTACAACAAGCACGAGGTGATTTTTTTCCATGTGGTGGATCAGCCCGGGGAGATTGAATTCGACTACGACAACCGCCCTCACCGCTTTATCGACATGGAGAGCGGTGAGGTGGTCCGGCTCAACCCCAACGAAATACGCGAAGAATACAAAGCGAGGCTAACCTCATTCCAAAGAGAGTTAAAGGTACGCTGCGACCAGTACCATATCGATTTTGTGGAGGCCAATATCAGACAGGGATTCCGGCAGGTGCTGCTCCCCTACCTTGTGAAACGGCAACGGATGAAGTAACTCAATGGCACGGTTGATCCCCGTGATGCTGATGATGTTCGCACCCTTCACCCGAATCCTGCAGGGTTCCATTTAACCATGCTTTTACCACTTCCTCCACCGGACCGGCGCAACCACGAACCACTTCGATGCCGAAACGTGCCAGCGTATACAGAGCGCCATCTCCCATATTTCCGGCCAGCATCAGATAAACACCTTCATTTTTTAATATTTCAGCGATATTGGATTTGCAACCGCACCCTTGCG
>CAZJZF010000270.1:0-4272 GCA_964550385.1 uncultured Lentimicrobiaceae bacterium
TATGAATATTAAATGGGCAGGCAAAGCAGTCAGATCACCTGGATGGGGCAATAAAACTTACCAATGGGTTCAAAACCAGTGAAGTCAGCATTCCGATGGTGCCTGCCTGCGGTGAGGGCATGCCTGTGAAGTACAGCACCAGACATACGGCCAATCCTCCGATACCGGAAATATAAGCTCCCAGACGGTTTGCCCGTTTGCCGAGCAACCCCCATACAAAGGGTCCCAAAAAGAATGCTCCCAGTGCGCCCCACGAAATGCCCAGGATTTCCACAATTACGTCCAGCTCCACGGCTGCAAAAAGTACAGCCAGCAACACGAAGAAAGCGCTCATATACCGCATCATCAGGGTAGCCGATTTATCACCCATGTTCTTTTTTACGAAGCCCTGCCAGAAATCTTTGGTGAAGCTGGAGCTGGAGATGAGGACCAGGGATGCCAGGGTTGACATGGAAGCAGCAAGGATGAGCAGCAGAATAATTACCTCGAGTGATGAGGGTACAATGTTGGTGAGCAGCTCAGGCATGAGTTTGTCGAAATTGGGCTTGCCATCTGCAAATACAGAGGCATTGTTTTCGGGGGATAGAAATACACGGGTGGTGGAACCCAGAAAGTAGGCAACCCCGCCAATGAGGATGGCAAAGAAGGTGGATGCAATGGCTCCGATTTTCACAGACCGCTGGTCACGGATGGCGTAAAATTTCTGCACCAGCTGAGGCATCCCAAACGGGGCAACACTGGTAAGGAATACCAAAGCAAATAAGGGCCACCAGCCCGGAGGACCAATCGGAGCCACCAGTTTGGGCTCGATGGTACGCAATGTTTCGGTAATGGTGGGAATTCCGCTCCCTTTGTCAACTGCAAAGTAAAACAGAATCAACACACTGATGGTCATGATGATGCCAAAGATCACATCAATCATCGCCATCGACTTGTAGCCCCCCAGCACAATATAGGTAGCTGTAAAAACCCCCATTCCAATCAATACATAAACATAAGGTACTCCCAGTGAGATTTCGAACAGGTATGCCAAACCCATGAAAACGGCAGCAGAATAGGGTATCAGAAAGATGAATATTACAATGGCGGCAAGCAGTTTTAATCCGGGAGCCTGATATCGTTTCTCCAGGAATTCGCTCATTGTACTTACATTCATACTGACAGACAACTGCTTGATCTTCCAACCCATCAGCACCCAAACCAGGCCTACCCCTACCAGGGCATTGATCAAGGCAATCCATAAGCCTGAAAATCCGAACGACCAGCCGATTTTTCCGGCAAATCCAATGAAGAGGACTGCTGAAAAATAAGCCGTACCATAGGAGAATGCAGTCATCCAGGGGCCGATGTTTCCTCCGCCCAGCAGGAAGTCTTTAGTGGATTTGGTGCGGATCATACCCATGATCCCGATGGCGATGATCATCACCGCATACAACACAATGCCAATGATTTTTGCTGTCATTTTGGTTGGTTTTGGAGGGCTAAAGTACAAAAGATTTGAGCTTATTTGTACGCAACCAACAAAACTATTGGTTTGACTTCCATAAGAGATATTGTCATCTTTTTGCATAGATCGGAGAAATGTGTATCTTTGTGTAAATTTAAAGTTTCACATTAAATTTACACACAATGTATATAATACGGGAGATCGAAAAAGAGGTATTATCCCTGATAAACCAATATCCGATTCTGACCTTAACAGGGCCAAGACAATCAGGAAAAACCACCCTGGTCAGAAAGCTGTTCCCCCATCTGCCCTATTTTAGTATGGAGAGCCCAGACATTAGAATGGCTATGCTTGAAGATCCAAGATCATTCCTTTCTCAAAACCCTAATGGGGCAATCCTTGATGAGGTTCAAAATACACCTGAAATTTTATCCTATCTGCAGGAGTTTATTGATTTAAGTGAGATCAAGCCCTCATTCATTCTAACCGGCAGCAACCACCTGCTGCTCATTGACAAAGTAACCCAATCTCTTGCAGGCAGAACTGCGCTGCTTAATCTATTGCCATTCACGATCAATGAATTGAGGAACAAACAAGTAGTCAAGGATTCTGACCAGCTTATGACAACCGGATTCTATCCCGGATTGCATACCCGGTCTATTCAACCTTATAAGGCTTACCGGATGTACTTCGAAACTTACCTTGAAAAAGATGTCAGGAACATTTCTAATCTGAAGAATCTTACACTTTTCGAAAAAATGATCAGGCTTTGTGCAGGTCGGATAGGTAATATTCTTAATCTTTCAAACCTTGCGAATGAGACCGGATTGTCGGTAACTACGATTAATACCTGGATAGCACTGCTTGAAGCCTCCTTCATCGTATTCAAACTCCCCCCCTACCACTATAACATCAACAAGCGGCTCATCAAATCACCAAAACTTTACTTTTATGACACTGGCCTAGCTTGTTTTCTATTGGGGATTGAGAAGCCTGAACAGCTGATGAGGGATCCGTTAAGAGGAGCTATATTTGAAAATATGGTTGTGGTGGAATTCCTTAAAAAAAGGCTTAACCTTGGCCTCGACTCCAATCTCTATTTCTTCCGCGACAGTCATCAAAATGAAGTTGACCTGATCATCAGGCAGGGAACCAGGTTGGTTCCAATAGAGATCAAATCATCTCAAACCTATAATCCAGATTTCCTCAAAGGGATCAGGTATCTGAGAAATCTGTTGCCTGACTTGGTCGACAAACCTGAATTGATCTATGATGGGAACTACGAAGGGGAAATTGATGGTATCAGAATAAGCAATTTCCGATCAATATAGTGTTGTTATTTTGCCCTATATCGCAAGGGGGCTGGTTGATTCTTCATGTCATATGAAAAATATTTTCACCAGTAACAACTATATCATCTTGTTTTTGTGTTACTTGCAAAATTCAAGTACTCTCCTTAACAAATTATTATCATTTTCTTAGTTCTATGTATTGCATAATACTAAAAAACTGTTGTATCTTTGCCGCATGAATATCGAAAACACCAATGCACAGATGCGAAAAGGGGTGCTGGAGCTATGCATCCTTTCGATCATCAGCAAGAAGGAGGTCTATGCATCCGATATACTGGAGGTATTGAAGCGGCACCGGATGATTGTGGTGGAGGGAACCTTATACCCACTGCTGACGCGACTGAAGAATGACGGGTATCTTGAATACTACTGGGAGGAGTCGAAATCGGGACCGCCAAGGAAGTATTATAAGATTACCGTACTTGGTGAGCGCTTTCTGCAGGAATTGGTAAAAAGCTGGGAGGAACTCCAAAAGATCGTATCTACCCTGATGAATGAAGAAAAACAACATTAATTGAAACCCAATAATAGAATTTCCATGAAAAAGAGTCATTCTGTAAACATCGGCGGAATCATCTTTCAGGTTGATGAAGACGCTTTCGAAAAGCTGGAGCAATATCTGGCCAAGCTGCGTCGTCATTTTATTGATACCGAAGGGAAAGATGAGATTATAGCTGACATTGAACAACGCATTGCCGAAATGCTGGTAGCCAGACTGGGCGAGAATAACAGGGTTGTAACCTACTCTGTAATCGACGAAATCATCAGAACTCTTGGCGAACCTACTGATTTCGACGACCAACCACAGGAGTCATCTGCTACCAGGCGCAATTATCGCCGTCGGTTATACCGCGATCCGGACGACAAGGTTTTGGGCGGGGTAGCTGGTGGAATAGGAACCTATTTCAATTTCGATCCTCTCTGGGTAAGGATTGCCTTTGTAGTTCTTGCCATATTCGGAGGATCCGGAGTTCTTATCTACCTGATCATGTGGGTATTGATACCTGAAGCACGCACCACTGCCGAGCGGCTTGAGATGCGGGGAGAGGAGATCAACATCAACAACATTGAACGCTCCATCAAAGAGGAAATGAACGACATCCGCAACCGTTTCGGAAGTTGGAAGCGTGACGGATACCGAAAAAAAAAAGATAGTACGGGAAGGGTGATTGAATCGGCGGGAGAAGTTTTTATAACCCTCGTTACGGTATTTTTCAGGGTAATTGCCGGTATCATTGGCTTCGCCATCTTCATCACCGCCATTGCCATTCTGATGGCCATCCTGGTGCCGGGCTTCACCTTTCATGGCTTTCCAATCTGGCAGGACGTCAGCTTTCAGGAACTGATCTATGCCTTTACCGGTAACGAAACCACATCAACCCTTATTCTGATAAGCCTCGTTCTCATTGTCGTTATGCCCCTTCTGGCAATTTTATGGGGTGGTATAAAACTTCTGTTTGGCATCAGGGAGCG
>CAZJZF010000271.1:0-4271 GCA_964550385.1 uncultured Lentimicrobiaceae bacterium
TCATCACCAGTCCGGCCATGGGAACCGCAGCAGACCCTATCGCAGCAAGCAGTGATGTGATCACGATAATCACCTGCTGTCCGAATGTAAGATCGATGCCGTAGGCATTGGCGATGAAGATTACAGCAATACACTCATAAAGCGCCGTACCGTTCATGTTAATGGTAGCGCCCAGCGGCAGGGTGAAACTTGCAATTTTATTGGATACGCCGCATTTGTGCTCTACAGCCTCCATGGTAAGGGGCAGGGTTGCCCCGGAGGAGCTGGTGGAGAATGCGGTGAGCAGCACCACCCGCAATGCCCTGAAATGCTTCACCGGATTTACCTTTGCCAAAAACCGGAGGGTTAAAGGGAGTGTTATCAGGCCATGTATAGCCAGAGCCGACAGCACGGTAATAAAATAGAGGCCAAGGTTTTCGGCCAGTCCGGCAAGGTCCGAATGACTGGCTACTACTCCCGCCACCAAGGCAAACACCCCCAGCGGTGCAAAGCGGATCACCCAAAGGGTCATTTTCAGCATCAACTCAGAGAAAGCGGTAAACATAAACAGGAGTTTATCGCGGTAATCATTGCGGAGCTGGGTGATGAAAAAACCTGTTACCATAGCGAAGAATATGACCGACAGCATGTTGGCCGAGGCAAAGGCTGCAAAAATGTTGTCGGGGATGATGCCGGTAAGGGTATCCCTGAAGGTGGAAATCCCCCCCAGGTCAGCGGCAGACTGCGCTGCCGTGAGACCCATCCCCATGCCGGGTTTGATAAGCAATACTAGGCTCAGTCCGGTAACAATGGCCACGAGACTCGAGAGGATGTAAAAGCCCAGGGTTTTGGCGGTAATCCTTCCAAGACCGGCAGCAGAGCCAATACCTGCTACCCCGCTTACGATAGAACTGAGCACCAGTGGCACGATGAGCATTTTGAGTGCACGCATAAACAACACTCCGATCCAGTCGATGGCCTTAATGGCACCGTTATGCCTTGCTGCCTCCAGAAAATGGGGTGTGGCCTGTTTCAGCTCTGCAACGCTGTACCGGGTCTCCAGTACCCGTAGAAACTCTTTCTGTGTCAGGGATTTCCCCTGTTCCCCCCCAAACAGGTACTGCGCATCTACCGACCAGGCGTACTCTTTCTTCTCCAAAGCACTAAAAAAAGCATCATCGATCCGGTACCGATCGGGAAATACTACGCCATACACCACGGCCAGCACCAGACCCGCCAGAATCTGCCAGTGAAGGGGAATTTTTTTCAGCATACGATTTCGGTATATGAATGATTTTCGGTTACAATGATACGGAAATCCGGCGTATCCATTCAGAGTTCTGTTTATTACTGCCTGGCATTTATTTTAATTCATAGTTTGTGCTTCTTCCACCACTTGCCTCTTTTTGTAAAATATCCTTCTTCATTAAATCCTGAATATCACGAAGAGCTGTATCTTGTGAACACTTATTAATTTTCGCCCATTTCGAGGTTGTCAACTTTCCGTCAAATCCGTCAAGCAGTCTGTTTATGATTTTTTGTTGCCTGTCATTGAGAATTTTGGCGGAATGCAATTTCCAGAATTCTGCTTTATAAAGTATTTTCGATGAAGTTTCTTCGGTGGATTCAATAGCATTTATCAAACATTGCAAAAACCACAAAATCCATTCAGTAATATCTGAGTCTCCTTTTTGTGTTTTTTCAAGTTTTTCATAATACTGTTTCCTTTCAACCCTAATTTGCGCCGACATACTGTAGAACCGCCTGATACTTTTGTCAGAACGTGCCAATGTCATATCTGTAATTGCTCTTGTAATCCGTCCGTTTCCATCGTCGAATGGATGAATTGTCACAAACCATAAATGAGCAATAGCTGCTTTAAGAACCAAATCTATTTCATGCTCGTTTTCAAACCAGTCTAGGAATTTTATCATTTCTGATTCTACCCTGTCTGAACCTGGTGCCTGATAATGAACCTTTTCTTTTCCCATAGGCCCTGACACAACCTGCATAGGCCCGGTCGTATCTTTTCTCCAGTCGCCAACGGTAATTTTATTCAGATTACTCCATCCTGAAGGGAACAGTGCTGCATGCCAGCCAAATAATCTGTCTTTGGTCAAAGGCACATCATGTCTTTGAGTAGCGTCGAGCATCATTTCAACTATCCCGTCAATGTGACGTTCCGATTCCACAGCTCCTGCAAAGGCAATTCCCAACCTGCGTGCAATTGAAGAACGTACTTGTTGCATATCCAAAAATTCGCCTTCGATTTCTGATGATTTAATAACATCCAAAGTGAGCGTGTTCAATACTGCTTCATTTTGCAAATCAAAACCCAGCGATTCCATTTTCCCAAGAAGTCTGCCCTGCTGATTTCTTGCTTCACCAAGTTTTATCATCACTTTCTTATGGTCCCAGGTGAAGTCTGTCCAGTTTTCTATTTTGTGTATATAAACATTCATTCTCCGCATATTATGCGACAAATATAAGGCTTATTCTCCGCAAATGAAATTTTCTCCGCAAAAATTGCCTGCCGGCGATGAGAAAGTTGAGCTGTTTATTTGTTGAGTCGTTTAGTTGTTTAGTCGGCAGGTGGCTGCTGTAACAACCTGAAATTTATTATTTTAATAGCAAAGATACCCCCCGGCACAACTGATTTTATTATTTTATGGGTTTTTAGTTTCAGGCGGGGAAACCCTTCCTTATTGGCAGTAGTTTTTCCTTCGGTCGAAAGGTGATTTGTTATCGTCAATTGTCTTGTACTAAATAATAATACGTTGGGAAAAGAGAGTCTTTTGTAATTGCATTCACTTTCTTAGCCCATTCAGGAAAATTGTACTTTACTTTCAAAGTCGTGTCATTCGTTAAAGTCATAGTAGCAAATGTGTCGCCGCGTTTTGGGTATTTTTTAATACCATTAGATTTTTCTAAAAAGTCCATATTTAAAATACAATCAGTCCGGTATGACCAAAGTACTTCAATTGTCGTGTCCGATATCAAGTAGGTAAAATAGTCATATTGGCATTGTCCGTGATACCAGTATAATGCAGTTTTATCGTGAAGGGTAATTTCACACATAAAACCTTTCGGCTCGGGATGATTAGGTGACCAAAAGAAATATTTATCGTCAGAGCAGTAGTCACGAATCGTTTTCTTGTTTGAACAATTTGTCTTTAAAGTTTCTGCACTGTCAATCAATGAGGATTTGGTCTTTTTCAAACTGTCTAATCGCTGTTCGTCTGCAATTTCTCCTTCACCAAACTGCCACATTTCATTTGTCCACCACCCAAGTCCGAATGATACTAATACAACTATTAATATGATGAGGATGCGTTTCATTTACAATTACTGGTAATGTATCCAGCCTTACTACTACGATATCGGGTCGCCAAAAAGTGGAGCGGTTAACTGCCAAAGGTAGTGGATTCAACAATTCGGTACAAGCAGTTATTTCGGTGCCGATGCAGCAAAGTTAAGTTTTGCCGGAGGTGAGATGCAGTATATGTTCCGGCATCATAAGGCAGGCTCATAGCCCAAAGGTTGGTTCCGGGATTACAGATTTATAATTCCAAGAATTTGTATACCAGAAAATTAAACTCCCCTTCTCCTTGAGGAGAAGGGGCTGGGGGTGAGGTGAATAGAATGGAGAGGGGCTGGGTGGTCCCTGAGCGGAGTCGAAGGGGATGAGTTGGAGGATAGTTTGAGCAACAGTGTGAGTATGGAGGGTTTCAGAACCCCCTGAACCCGATGATCTCCCGAACCTCCCGAATGGTTTGGCGGGCTGAAGCCAGTGCCTTGTCACGGCCGGTTTGCACCACTTTCCTCAGATAAACATCATCATCACGCAGTTCATGAATTCGCTCCAGAATGGGAGCCGTAAACCGGATCATATCCTCGGCCAGCTGTTTCTTCAGGTCGCCGTAGCGGATCGAGCAGTTGTTGTAGGCTTCGCTAAAATGGTCAATGGCATCGGGTTCTGAAACCACCTTCATCAGGTCGAAAAGATTCTGGATGGCCTGAGACTTCGGCTGTTTTGGGGTTTTTGGCCCTTCGTCGGTAACGGCACGCATCACCTTTTTACGGATTACTTCGGGTTCATCGGCCAGGAAAATGGCGCTGGCAGGATTGTCGCTTTTGCTCATTTTCCCCCCTCCGTCCAGACCGGGAATGCGGATCAGCTCCTGCCCGAAGTTGAAGGCTTCAGGCTCCGGAAAATACTCCACCCCGTAAATGCGGTTGAAGCGTCGGGCAAAGGTGCGGGTCATCTCCAGGTGCTGCTCCTGGTCTTTCCC
>CAZJZF010000272.1:0-3549 GCA_964550385.1 uncultured Lentimicrobiaceae bacterium
AGGATTTACATCGCCTGCCAGAATAGTTTTTGCGCAAATATTGGTTTGCCCGGCCGGTGACACATAGGTTGTGGTAAAAGTATACGGTGCATTTCCTCCCGGTAAAAGGGTTCCGGTAAAGGTTCCCGTTCCCATCACAAGGTTGTTTACTCTGTATTCGACCGGAATGGTGTAGAGTGTGTCGGTTCCGAAATTCTCAATCATCACTTTTACCTGCACAGTACTTCCGGTGGTTACCTGTCCGATGGGTTCAGTGATGCTGGTAATGCCGGCATCCAGTTTACCCGGGGTCACGCTGAGGGCAATGCAGGTGGTGTCGTTCATGGTATAAAAATCCCCGGTAAGATCTGTCCAGGAGCAGAGATTGTAAGCATTGAGAGGTCCGGAATAAGGAGTCGTGAAGGTGTAGTCCAGGGTGTCGTTGAGCAACAGGTTGCCTGTCCAGGTTTCGCTAACCGCAGCGTTGCCACTTACCTGATATTGCAAGGGCAAACTGGTGATGGGCTGTACACCTTTATTCACCACCCTGATATTCACATGCACAGATTCTCCCATGGCAGTCGAGGCGGAAGGCGTTGTGATGGAAAGCATCGATGCATCGAACTGTGGCGGTGGAATTGAAATCGAGAAGTCGTCGATGCCCCATCCTTCAGCAGTAAGCAGGTAACTCTTTGTGAAAAAGATCATCCTGAACTGAATGGGCATGCCGATATTGAAAACCGATGGGTACAGAATATGGGTGGATTGGGTCCAGCCGGAATGGGAAGTGTTCCAGCAATGGGTGCCGTTCAAATTGGAATTGTACCAGTTGGTGCCGTCGGCAGAGCCGATAAAACCCAGACCGTTCCATGAATTTCCAAGGTTTGTGGTGTACTGAATTACTCCGTATGCCTGATCGGAAACGGCATCCATCCAGTGCCACATGCTGAGGGTGGCCGTGTCGGCTACCTGAGGTATGACAAAATAGGGAGAATATAAAATCTCAACAGCTCCGGTCAGGTAATCCTGCGAGAGGCGTGTTACCCAGGCTTCGTTCCCGCTGTGTGCCTGGTTAATCTTTGTATTGGCTGGAGTTCCCTGTTCCCATTGCCGGTAGGTTCCTTCCGTAACCCACTGCTGAGTGCCTTCAAAATCATCACTGTAAGGTACCACAAAAGTATTGATACCCTTAAAATCAAGGCATAAGGTATCGTTCGCATGATTCTGGTCGCCGGTAAGTGTTGTATAAATGCAGAGGGATTGCAATCCGGCAGCTACCTGAAAGGGAACAGTAAAGGTTACAGTATCGCTGTAAAATGGTGGAATATTTACCTGAAAAACCTCCGTTACCAAAGGATTACCTCCATATTGATAATTCACTGGGAGCGAGGAGATGGCCTGGGTGCCCAGATTAGTGACGGCAACTTGAACATACTGAAGGTTACCGGCCTTGCTGTAGGAGAGAGTTGGATTGATAACACCCTGTAATGCTGCATCATGCTGGCTGGGTTCCCAGAGAAGTATATTGTCCACATACACATTATCCCCTGAATAAGATCCTTCGCCAAATCTGACTCTGCAAACTGCTTCGAGACTGATCTGGAACGGAGCAGAAAGGTATCCCTGAAGATCAAACACGTGGGTTATAAAGGGATCCGTATTGGGCAGAATGGCCTGGAACACCGAGTCACCAAGAGCATTTTTCAGATAGTAACTACCATTGATATTGTGAAGCATCACCCTGAACCAGGAGGTATTGGTTACTGCAACTGCATAATAGGTTTGTTTCAGATCCAGTTTCAGCTTCAGGTTGGTGGCAGTACCCGGTGTAATAAGGCAGGTGGTCGCGTTGGAAACATGGGTTGTGTTGCCGAATGCCTGGTTCACTGAGGATGGATTGGTCCAGTTGGAAAAACCACCCCCTTCGAAGTGCAGGCCATATTGGCTGTTCATACCTGCATTACCACTCACGGTGAGATCAGCATCCGAACCGTGGTATTCAATGAAGGTAATGTTCTTACCGCTTTCAAAGTCCTCTGCCCTGGGGAACGTTGATATATTGGGCAGGCTCACAAATTCAAGCAGGGGACCCTGGTTGTTGGCTGGTACGGTATCCAATGCAGCATTTACTGATGCAACCATGGCATAAAGCCCGTTTCCGCTTAGATTATAGGCTGGATGGATCGTAATATCCACCGTCTCAGCCGAAAGCAGAATGCCGGTATTTACTGTAACCTGTAAGGTGTCGGTTAGAAATCCTGAGATGATAACCTTGATGTTGGCAGGATTATTTACAAAGTTCCAGCTGTTTTCACCTGCATTGCGAAGCCTTACAATGATACTGTCGGCACTGGTATAGTAACAGGATGATTCAGAAGGTTTTACAAACTTCAGTACTGATAAATCATAGGGAGCTGGGAAAAATTCATCTGCTCCGATATCAGGAGTAGTTGCATGTCGCATCTGACCATCGAAATCGGTGGTAATCCCGGCCACAGGTATGGCTTTCGCATTGAGCAGAATATTGTCCGCATGCAGGTCATCAAGGGCTTTATACACCGGATCGGCACTGATGGAGTTCACATTTTTAGAGGGATCAAAAGCCTTGAAAGCCGCCAGTGAGTTGATCGGGCCACTCCAATATACGAATGATCCTGAAGGATTCCCCGGATAGTAGTTGTTGTAATCCATGGTGGTAATGGTGCCGGGAATGGTGGTATAGAATGCATATCCATGATCCTGGCAAACCAGATTGTTGTTGATGAATTCGTTGTTGCTTCCGGCTCCCACATGTACTGCCCTTTTGGCATTGCTGGCTCCGGCTACGAATACAGAATTGAAGGCGATACGAATATAATTATTGGATACCGAATTGATTCCGATGTGGTTTCCCGTTCCCTGAAGGCAGGTAATCATGTTGTTATATACCATTCCGTACTCGCTGGTTGTTCCATTTGAGTAGTTTATGTCTATCCCAATGCCATAGGTGGATGCCGAAAGCAGGATTTTATTGGAGTGTATCCTGAACGTATTGGCGAGGTAATAGGTTCGTGTACCATAATAGTACTGGCTGGTGGTACCACTTACCATGAAGTTGTGGCTCACTTCCAGCGAATCCTGGTAGTAGGCATATACCCCAATCTGATAGTAGTTGCTTATATAATTGCGTGTAACCAGAACCTTTTTCTGGTTGCCAGTTCCGGAAGCGCCTGTGAGATGTACTCCGCTGTATCCGTTAGCAATTCTGTTATGGGCTATGGTAATGTTTGAAATATAAGGACTTGAAGAGAAGACACCGGCTGCGTTTCCCATGGTGCTGCTGGTTGCTCCATTGAGCACATTATTTGAAATAACAATATTGTTGGAGCTGTTCTGTAATGATACGGCATACCCCCATGCACTGCCGTTGGCATTAATGGTAAGATGTTTAAGGTTTATCCACGAGGCATTGTTCAGATTCACCGTGTAGGTATTGTTGAGGTCGGTAAGTTCCTGAATGGTAACATCTGAACTGTCTAGTGTTGCCGACCTGAAGGTTATGGTGGATTGTGGCCCTGCACCGCTGATGGC
>CAZJZF010000272.1:3559-4245 GCA_964550385.1 uncultured Lentimicrobiaceae bacterium
ATATCGAAATAAGTATGGCCGCAAACACCGGAGGCAGTTAATACATTGATGGCCCCGGTGATGGTTGGAAATCTTTTTCCCTGACCTACTGTATATGTTCCGTTCATGCATACAGAAAGGTTTGCCAGTGCAGTATCGTTCACCTGATAATTGTCGCCTGTTTTGGCAACCCATACTTTCAGGGTTTCCAACCCGCCGGTAAAAGTTACATTGCCAAGATTTACCGATGCGGTTGAAAGCCTGGCAAGGCTACCTGTCCAATTGTAAACTGCCGGTGTGCTGCCGTTTAGCTGATACCAGATCGGAGCAGATGTGAGCGTGGAGGTGCCATAATTTTTTAATTCAACACTAACCTGCATCGGAGTTCCGGCACTGGCGGTTTGTTGCGGGTTGATGATCTGAGAGATAGAAGCGTCTATAGCAGGAATACCTGTTACATTCACCTGCTGTGCTACCCGGTCGCTGATACATGCGCCATACGATATGACTTTCAGATAAATGTTTGGCCGGAATGGGTAGGTTGCCGTTGTTGCGGTTGTTGAACAGTCAAAGGATCCTTGTCCATGTGCCATTAAAGAGGCGGTAAATCCGGTATTGGTATAATAAACCTGTGCGATGGTTCCGTTTGCTCCATTCTTAAAACATGTTTCCACGATCAGATTGCTTACTCCATCCCAGGTAAAAGG
>CAZJZF010000273.1:0-4238 GCA_964550385.1 uncultured Lentimicrobiaceae bacterium
ATAGTTACGCTGCTACGCAGCTTTTAGATCCGGCGATGGGGCGTAAGGCTACAAATGGGACGCTGCTACGCAGCTTCTAGTGGTGATTGTGGTTCCCGAAACCGGGTACCTTTTCGCCACCACTGCCTTCCGGATGATGTGCATCGACCTGAACAACACGCCAAAACCCTGAAAAGGCTCCAACTAAACCCCCAACAATCACAAAGATGTGCCGACCCATTGTGGTCGGCGCAAGCCCGGTTTCGGATTAAATGATCTGCAAGCTGCGTAGCAGCGCAACCTTTGTATCACATGGAATTCCCTGTCAGAACCAAAGCCATGCAAAATTGCTATGCTTTGGAAACGGCGGTGAATTTTCATTTTCAGGAATCTGACCTAAAGAAATGCATGATGGCCAAACAGATATTCAGAGGTTCAAATATCTAAACAAAAAAAAAATTTAGATAAATCTTTCGAAGATATCTTATTTATTAAGTACCTTTACATATTGATTAGAGATTGCAGGCTTACCCTATGTTCTTTGTTTCACTTGTACACCAAAATTTCAATGCTATGAGAAGATTTTTACCCTTTTTGGTTTCCATGGCACTTTTTTTGGCTTTTGTTGGAATGGTGTCTCTTTCGGTTTGTCAGGCTCAGAGCGTAATGCCCCTGCCGACACATTCCTCCAATTATTCGGGCAATTCACGCGGCATGTGGTTCACAGCCCCCACAAGCTTTGTAATCACCGGTGTTCGTGCCCCGCTCGACATCAACACCAACCCACAATCGGTGCACCTGGTGAAGTTTACCACAGCACCTCCGGCCTATTCGGCTACTACTACAGCATTTACTACCTTATACTACGGGGTTAATATTGCCACCACTACCTTTATCCCCCTGAGTATCCAGGTTAATACCGGGGACATTATCGGGATATTGGCGGTGCGTAACAATGGCAGCACAGGAGGCATCACCTCGTATGGACCTGCCGGCCCCTACACCTCCAGCATTGGACCCTACCCGGTTACCCTGCAGCGCCTGGGTTGGCAGGGGAGCATCCTCACTTCACCGGCAATAGATTTCTGGACGGAAGCTGCGGGTGCACTCGGCAGGGCAGAGATACAATATGTATTCGCCCTCCCTACCGATGCATCTCTGCAAAATTATATCAATGTTGGCGACAGCCTGTGTGCCGGAAATCAGCAGGTGAGCGTTCTGATGAAAAACCATGGGCCCAACAGCCTGAATCAGGCACAGATAAACTGGAAGGTGAACAATGTTGCACAACCCCCTTTCGCCTGGTCGGGTCAGCTGGCAGTTGATTCCACCACCATCATAAACCTGGGAACTTTCAACTTCACAACCGGAACCGCTCATGATATTGTTGCCTACCTTTCCGGTGTAAACAACAATTCCGACAGCGTACAGACTAACGACACTATCCAGAAAGCTGGCATCTTCATTAAAGCGGCACCTTCTGTAAACCTGATAGATACCGTAGTAACCATCTGCCAGGGCGACAGTGCCCAGTTACAGGGGACATTCCTTGGCATCCCGCCCTGGAATTTCAAAGTATCATACGGCACTTCCACCATACCATTTACCGGATATAATTCTGCGGCCTTTTCGTACTGGGTTAACCCTACCTCCAGCACAGCCTACTATTTCAAGGAACTCTCCGACGGTTCCGGATGTGCCATGAGCGATTCGGTTAAACTTCAGGTACTGGTTTCACCACAACCACCGGCAACCATAACACCCACAGGTTCAACAGCAGCCTGTTTTGGCGACTCAGTATCCCTCATGGCCAGTGTGGGTCTGAACTTTACCTACAATTGGTTCAAAGAGGGTGTGCAGGTTCCCGGCTATGCCAATTATGTATTCCACGCCAAAGAAAGTGGCAACTACACAGTTCAGGTGGTAAGCCCCAATGGGTGCAAGAAGACCTCTGCTCCACAGGCGGTAATCATTCACCCACTGCCGGTAGTGAATCTGGGAAATGACACCACATTGCAACCCGGTCAGACCCTCCCCCTTAACGTCGGTTCAAGCTTCTACAGCTACCTGTGGTCCACCGGATCTACCATTCCCATGGTAACCATCGACTCCACCGGCACCGGCATCGGGGTAAAAACCGTGTGGGTAGTGGTAACCGACAACAATGGCTGCAAGGGATCGGATACCCTTAAGATCAACTTTACCAATAATCCCGGAATAGCAGATCCGCTGAATGGCAGCACTTTCAGTTTAACTCCGAATCCCACAAGCGGTTTGGTTGAAATAAACCTGACCGGATCAAACCTTTCATCCCTTTCTGTTGAAATCTATTTTCCAGACGGCAGGCTCGTTTATCAGGCACCTTACAAACCGGTAGAAAACACCATCAGGCTCAACCTCATGCACCTGGCCTCAGGACAATACCTGGTGAAGATCACTTCCGACAAAGGCACCCTGATAAACAGACTGGTCATCCGGAAATAATTATCCTGAAAACCTGAATTAATCCAATAAAGTAATGAAAGCACTCTTGAATCTGACTCTTGCAAAAGGCAGCCTGATGTTTCTCTTCGCTGCTTCGTTCCTCTGTTTGCAACCCCATTCCGGGGCAGCACAGGGACCCCAGTATTCCTACATTGGCACCACAACCACTGCCAATACCATCCCATTTGCCACAGCTGCCACCAGCAGCAACAAAAGGCAATGGATCTATTACCCCTCGAATTTCACCGGTGCCCCGGCGGGTATGATCACCAAAATTTACATCAAGGCCAGTGCTCTTGTAAATCCCTCCTTCACCGGTTTTCTGATCAGAATGGGGACCACCACACTGGCCACCTTTCCTTCAACTTCCTATGTGACAACCCTTGATACTGCCCTTTATGCAGCCAGTGTAAGCTTTACCGGTATCACGGGAAACTGGATTCCGATGCTGCTTACCCATCCCTGGTTCTACGACGGGGTGAGTAATTTTATTATTGAAGCCTCCCACCAGGGTTACAGCCCGGGATTTTCGGTTATGCAGCAAACCTCAGGAGTAGCCGGCAGATCTCTTTTTGGAAACAGTGGCAGTGCTACCGGAAGCTCTCAGGATCGCCTTGCTGAATTAGGGTTTGACATCCAGCCCGGTTCATCCGACGTCGGACTTGAAGGATTTAATACGCCTGCCGACACGATATGTGAAGGCACTTCTCCGGTTACCGTTACATTGAAAAACTTCGGGCCCAACAACCTTGGCACAGCCAAAATCGGATGGAAGGTTAACAATATTCCACAACCCACTTTTAACTGGAACGGAAATCTGGCGGTTAATGCCACCGCAACCGTTACCATCGGAAGCTTCCCATTTGTTTTTGGCTCCCCATACGCTATCCAGGCATACTGCTTTGATCCCAACGGAGGGAGCGACACTATTCATGGAAATGACACCATCGCCAAACCTGAAGTCATCATAAAAGCAGCACCCCAATTTGCTTTCTCACCCACAACCCATACCATCTGCCAGGGCGACAGTGTACAGCTTACGGGTACTTTTACGGGTGTGTCTCCCTGGGATTTCAAAATCTCTGACGGCTCCGGCACTCAAACCATCACCAACTATACTTTACCAAATCTGAACCAGTGGGTGTCGCCAACCTTAACCAAAACCTGGTCGGTATTTCAGATTTCAGATGCCACAGGATGCATCCGAAACGACACCTCCCAGGTGCAGGTGCTGGTATCACAGGCACCTCCGGCGACCATTACCGCTGTGGGATCTCCGGCAACCTGCTACGGTGATTCCGTGTCGATAATGGCGAGTGTGGGATTAAACTTTACCTATTCCTGGTACAAAAATGGAGTGCAGGTTCCAGGCTCCGCATCCTATGTGTTTCACGCTAAAGAAGGGGGTAGTTATACCGTTGAAGTAACCAGTCCCAACGGTTGCAAAAACACCTCTGCACCCTTCGCGGTTACCATCCACCCCCTGCCAGTAGTAAACCTGGGTAGCGACACCACATTGCAACCCGGTCAGAATCTGCCACTTAACGTCGGTTCAAGCTTCTCCAGCTACTTGTGGTCCACAGGAGCCACCATCCCCATGGTAACCATCGACTCCAGCGGCACCGGGATCGGAGTGAAAACCGTGTGGGTAGTGGTAACCGACAACAATGGCTGCAAGGGATCGGATACGCTATTGATCAACTTCACCAACAACCCGGGCATTGCCACAGCTGATCCTCGAAATCTGATAAAATTATTCCCAAATCCTTCCAATG
>CAZJZF010000274.1:0-4223 GCA_964550385.1 uncultured Lentimicrobiaceae bacterium
TGAGTTATGAGTTATGAGTTATGAGTTATGAGTTATGAGTTATGAGTTATGAGTGAAAGAGTTAATTTCTAATTTCTAATTTCTAATTAATTTCATGGAAATATTATCCTGGGTGGGATTTTCGGGGGCGCTGTTCGCGGCGCTGCTGATGTTTACCAAATCCGACCGGAATGTGCCCGACAAAATTCTGACCGGCTGGCTAACATTGCTAGCTATTGAATTCCTTACCTCGGGAATCGATTACAACATCTATGGATCCCCGTTGCTGTCAAGCTCCTTCCTCCTCTTTAACCCGGCTTTCTTCCTGTATATCAAATCCCTTACATGCCTCAGCTTTCGGCTGAAATGGGAACACCTGCTCCACCTGGCTCCATTTGTGTGCTTCGAAACCCTGGCCTACTTCCTGAAAGAGCCCTATGTCCTCAGTAATTTCTTCGACACCGACAGTACTCTCTGGTTTCGCTACGCCTTTTCAATCGCATCGCTTATATCATGGGTTCTCTACAACCTGCTAAGCATCACCATGGTGCACAGACATCGCAAAGGGTTGAAAAACGAATTTTCTACCATCGACCGTCACAAAAAACTCGGATGGCTCCTGTTTGTCATTGTTTCGTACAACCTCTACTCACTTTTACTGGTCTTCATCGGTATCATGGTAATCCTGTTCAGCCGCCATTTCGAAATCCCCTACCAGTTTAATTATTCGGCTCTTCTGGCCACGGTTTATATCCTGGGATTTTACGGCATCAGGCAGAAGATGATTTATCAGACCATGTATCCTGCAATCCTACCCATTTTGCCAACCAATGGTAAACTCATACAGGCAAACCAGCGGAGGGAGAAAATTCAGTCACTCCTCCACGACTATTTCATCCGGGAGAAACCTTACCTCAACCCCGATCTGAGTATGCAAATGCTGTCGGATTATCTTAAAATTCCCAAACACCAACTCACCGAAGTGCTTAACCAGGATCTCGGAAAGAACTTTTTTCAGTTTGTAAACGAATACCGTGTTAATGCCGTGAAGAAGATGCTCGCAGATCGAAAGTTGCACTGGAGTATCGAAGCCATCGGATACGAATGCGGCTTCAACAGCAAATCCACTTTCTTCACCGTATTTAAAAGCCTTACGGGTATGACGCCGATGCAATTCAGGGAGAAGGCAGATGCATAAAACATCCTGAACCCAATTGTGCCTAAGACTTGTCGGCATTACCAGCTCTTTATCTTGAATCTATATAGGATTGGATGATATCAGCTTCCCATTCAGGTCAAAATACATGACAGTCTTTCCCTTGATGGTAAAAAACACAAATGTCCCATCCCGCTCAGTATACATCAGTGTGGAGTATTTGTCGAACTGCAAAACCAGTTTCCCACTGCTGTCATACACACCTCTCTTCTTTCCTTTCCGAACCTCAAAATATTCACTTGGTAAAAAATCCTTGCCAACAGGGTATCTTAATCTGTCAATGTATTCATAATCAAACGGTATAATCAATCTTCCTTCTGAATTGAATACTCCATAGCAGGTACTTGTTTTGCTCACAATCTGAGTATTGTTGATAAACCCATCTTTCAAACCATATTCAACCGGGATGATGAAAACTCCTTTCTTGTCAATTACACCATATTTAAAATTCTTTCGCACAACCGCTCTGCCGTCGTTGAACTCCATAATTTCGTCATATTCAACCGGGAGGATTAGCTTTCCTGAGCTGTCTGAAATTCCCACAAAATTGTTTTTGAATAGAATAATCAATCCTTCTTTCAGCGGTTTTATTTCAGTATAATCAGAACCAAATGGTATAACAGCCTGGTTTTGACGATTTATCAGACCCAGTTGCCCTCTGAAATAAACCTTTGCGAGGTTGTTTTCAAATGGGTTTACCCAGTCATATTGAAGCGGAATTACCAGTTCAAACTTCGAATTCACAAATCCACTCTTACCCCAGTAGTTCACGGAGGCCAATCCACAGCTGAGTGGTCCGACTGCGCTGTATTCATGCTTGATTTCCGAGACAACCTTGCCGGATGTATCTATACTTCCGTATTTACCTTTGCTTTTAACAATGATAAAGCCATCTGAATATCCAAAAAACTCATCATATTTCAAGGGCATTCGAACCTTACCATCTTCATCAATAAGGGTTGCTTTTCCAATCTTCTTTACAGCGATAAAACCTTCGGTAAAAGGTATGGCCTCTTCCCAGTAATTTTTCGGATAGCTTTTACCAACCTCTGGGCAATTCTTAATACAATTACCATCCTTGTCGATTTTAAAAACATCATCTCTTTGGCGTGGCGATGCCGGATCGGATCGGTTTCCTGAATAATTGAGAAATGCACCCGAACTTTTTACAATTGCCTCCCCATTGCAAAACGCACTTGCTGATTCAAACACAAAAGGGATAATGGTTCTGTTATCTTTATCAACGTATCCATATTTACCATCAAGCATTACACAAAACAAACCATCTCCATAGCCAACATATGATTCGTATTTACAAGGTATCAACTCTTTAAGGCCTGCATCAACCACACCCCATTTGCCGTTTTTAACTCCCGCATACCCGTTTGAAAAATCTCCCACATCGTCATAAGCCCTGCTCAATGATCCACCTCTATTGAGGAAACTCCATTTGCGACCATAAACCATAACGGCTGCATAACCCTCACAAAATGGCCGCGCATCTCCAAACCCCACCGTTGGCAGGTTTACCTGAAGTTCATGAACATTTTTGTCAGTGTATCGTGACAATTCACCTGGAAATGCAATGGCTCCTTTTGTATTGATAAACACATAGTAGCCATACTTGATAACAGGAGTAAAACCTGATGAAAATTTTCGGACATGCTTACCAACACCAGACAACACAGCCTTTCCGGAGATATCATAAAAGGTATAAACCGATTGGTCATTCCCATCTTTACATAAACCCAAACCATCCGAAAAACCTTCACAAAACCCATGTTCAAATGGGATGATTACCTCACCTCTGGTATCAATATATCCCCATTTATTGTTTTTCTGTGCCGCAGCTACCCCTTCGTTGAAGTCGAATGCAAGGGAATACTGCAATGGGATCTGCTCTCTCCCTGATCTATCAATATACCCATACTTGCCTCCTTTTCCAACACACGCCAAACCACCCACAAATTTTCCTGCGTGGGAATACTCCAGCCCAATGGTTAACACCCCCTTTTCATTGACATAACCCCATTTTGAATCAAGACACACTGGAGCCATTCCCTCGCTGAATCGCACCAGATTATCCCAGGTGGCATGCGAATAAGTTTCCCCAACTTTTACTTGCGCAACAGCTGACCCAAAGGCCGGCAGAAGAAGTACCAAACCAACCAAAAACGACCTCAAACACAATATCGATTTCATACAGAAAAGGTTAAGCAAACATTGGAAACAGATTTTTTGAAGCAATGAATCGAAGGATCTTAACAGTGCAGAATGGCAGATATGTAAAATATGAGATTCCTGGCAATCCGTTGCTTTCAGCAAAAGTAATCAAATGGTTAAAGCATAGGATTTGATTTTGTCTGATATAATCTTCGATCGCAAAAGACCATATTTCGACATGTAATTGATAAAAAGAAACTTCTGCTTTAACCCCTGATGTAACCGTTTCAAACATTCATAGAAGCCATTCAGCAAGAAAATATTGCGGGCTCGTCACTTCCGGGGCACTTTTGCAGCAAAAAGCAAAACATCCCGCCATGACCACTCAAAAATCAAACCTGATCTCTTTTACCCGCAAAGCGATCTGGATCAACATTGCGGGCGTAATCACTTCGGGTCTTTTGTTCCCGGTTCTGTCACTTTTGCTTACCCCCCAGCCTGCCTGGAAGGATGCTGCCACCTTCGCAGCAGCGTATCATCCTCTGCAAACAGCCACTTTTTTCGCCGGATTCCTCCTCATCGGAGGTTCGCTCATGACATTCGTCGCTTTGTACCGCATGGCTCCCGAAGACAAAAAACTTCAGGCTACCACCGCCATGCTGGTAAACTGTGTTTTCACTGCCATCGTGTTTGTCAACTACATCATCCAAACAACCTACATCCCTTACCTGGCAACGCATCAGCCGACCGAAATGCATCTGGTTCTTCCTGTTTTCACCATGGCCAATCCGGGATCATATGCCTGGGCTCTGGAGATGTACGGCTGGGGTGGTATCGGTGTCTCCTTTCTGTTTATGGATCATAT
>CAZJZF010000275.1:0-3460 GCA_964550385.1 uncultured Lentimicrobiaceae bacterium
AAACCGACGCCGACGGCCATACCGCCTGCAACCAGAAGAACCCGCAGTTCACCCAGGCTTCCATCAACGGGTGGACGGGCGTACCGTTCGGCACCGATTCAACGGTAACCCTTATCAGCCAGAATATTACGGTAACCGGCGCCAACTGGGCCCTAACCACCAACCCGCTGTGCTGTCAGCTGTTTGCCGATGCAGGAGCCCCTTCGTCGATCTGTCCCGGCGACTCAGCACTTATAGGCACCCCGCCTGTGCCGGGCTATTTCTATTCGTGGACCCTCTCGGGCAACCCCGCAGGCAGCACCCCCATGCTTTATGTTCCCTATGCTCAGGCGGGTAACTACCTGCTCACCACGGTTGCGCCGGGTGCTTCGTGTATGGTGGGTACCAGCTCGGTTACCGTAACTCCCCTTCAGGCACCCCAAAAACCGTTGATTACCTACGTTACCACCCCCGGTAACTACCTCACCTCCAGCGCATCCGCCGGAAACCAGTGGTATCTCAACGGCAGCATCATCAACGGGGCCACCACGCAGGTATACCATGCCTTTCAGAGTGGCGCCTACCATGTAGTGGTTACCGACTCCTCCTCGGGGTGCAGCACCGCATCTGATACCCTGCAGCACATCGCTATCGGCATCGAAGAGGTGGGTGAAGATTCAGGATTCAGGCTGTACCCGGTGCCTGCCCGCGGCGTGATCTTCCTGGAGGTCGAAAAAGATATGGAGGCATTGAATATCAGCCTGATGAATACCGCCGGAGTGTCTGTTCTGGAACGCACCCTCACCGGAATCAAAGCCGGTGCGGTAATGGAAATTTCGCTTCAGGGCATAGCAGTAGGGGTGTATTTTGCAAAGATCGAGGGGAGGGTGGTTAGGGTGGTGGTGTATTAGGTGTTCGAATGTTCAAGTGTTCAAATGTTCAAGGATCAACGTCCATACAACTAAACAACTAAACAGCTAAACAACTCAACTTCATCAACTTCCTCAACGTTTTCACCCCCTTGTTCTTGAGCCCCGGGGAAAAACGATCCATGTGGCATTCGATTACGGCGATGATTTCGGGTTTGATTTCGGGGAACTCCATGCTGAGGTTGGCGAGGGTTTCCATGCTGTAGGCCCGCACGGCGATCGATTCACCGGCATCATTAAGCCAATTGAAGCAGAGGTCGAGGATTTCGCCCTTGAGGTTTTCGGGCAACGTTATTAGAGTGAGCACTTTGGTGAGGTTTCGTTTCTCACCGTCGTGCCGCATCTTACCGGCCAGTTTCAGCATCGCCTCCAGCAATTCCTCCGTCATCAGTTCGGGCATGCGGGTAACGGCGTGGGTGATGACCCAGGCGGCCCTGCGCGACAATGCTCCTTCGAGGGCGAGGAAAACTTCGACGTAATGATCGAAAAGTTCAGGTCTGGCAGCAATCAGATCCACCTGCATCCGGGTGTACGATCCGGAGTTATTGCCCATCAGCAGCTTTTTTACCTCTTCCAGGTCACTTTTCATCTCCATAAATCATCACTCTGGTTTCACCGGTGGGAAGCAGGTATCCCCTGAACATTCCGGTGGTGTTGAAGTCCATTACAAAGTTGCCGTTCTTGTCGATGGCGATGAGTCCGCCGGTTCCCCCCTGCTCCTTCAGCTTCACGTGGAGAATTTCGTGGGCTCCGTTGTGCAGGGAGGTGCCTGCATACTGCATCCGAGCCGACAGGTCGTACGCCACGGCATTACGGATGAAGTATTCCCCATGGCCGGTGCACGATACTGCACACGACTGGTTGGAGGCGTAGGTTCCGGCGCCGATCACCGGGGCATCACCGATGCGGCCCCACTGCTTCATCATCATCCCGCCGGTGGAGGTGGCTGCCGCCAGGTTCCCTTTTTTGTCGAGGGCTACAGCGCCAACGGTCCCTTTTTTATCCAGTTTCTCTTTTGCCTCCTGCCAGCTTTTGTACCGATCCGGAGTGTGGAAATAGGAGGGAGGCACAATCTCAAGCCCCTGTTGCATGGCGAATGCCTCCGCCCCTTTGCCTGCCAGCATTACATGGGGGCTTTTTTCCATTACAGCCCGGGCAGCCGAGATGGGATTTTTCAGGGTGGTAACTCCTGCCACAGCACCTGCCATACCGGTGGCACCATCCATGATCGAAGCGTCGAGTTCATTCTTTCCTTCAGCAGTGAACACAGCTCCTTTACCTGCATTGAAGAGGGGGCAGTCTTCGAGGTAGCGCACCACCGCTTCCACCGCATCGAGGGCGGTTCCCCCGGTATCGAGGATCCGGTGCCCCACCACCAGCGCAGCCTGCAGCTCGCGGTAGTATTCTGCTGCCATCGAGTCGGGGAGGTTTTCGCGGGTGATGTTTCCGGCACCCCCATGAATTACAAGCGCATATTCAGGCCTGGCAGGGATGGGTTTTATCTCCGGTTTATGCTGCCTCAGAACAACCATCAGGATAATGACGGCTATCAGAACCACGCCCATGATAATCAGGGGGAAATACTTCTTCATCTGTTTTGTGGTTTGATGTCATCGTCTTCATTACCATACTGCATGTCGTTTCTGATCAGTTCTTCCTGCAACTCTATTTCCTGTTTCACCCGGTCGATGTATTTTTTCCGGTCGTGGCGGTGGAGGGCCAGGTCGAACAGTGCTTCTTCGTCGTAGCTGAAGAACTTTCGGGCTGCCCTGTTTACAGACCAGGCTTTGAAACCCAGGGTTTTCAGCACATCGGCTCCCATGCGGATGGAGGTATCCACATAATCGCGGTAGATGTGCTCTACTCCCATATCGATCAGCTCATAGGTATCGGGTCGGCTTTTCGACCTTACCATCAGCTTCAGGTGGGGAAAATGCTTCCGGATGCAGTACACCAGTTTCCGGTTGGTTTCGAGGTCGCTGATGGTTGAGACAAAAATTTCGGCATCGCGTGCACCGGCGGCTTCCAAAAGATCTGCACGGGTGGCATCGCCGAAATAGACCTTGAATCCCATTTTTCGCACCAGATTAACCCGGTCTGTGTCGAAGTCGAGAATGGTTACATGGAGGGCATGCGCTTTCAGGAACCTTCCCACCATGCTGCCGAAATGGGAAAAGCCTGCCATGATTACCCGGTTTTTTTCATTCAGGATTTCATCAGGGGTATGGCCATCCATTTTCTTACCCAGCCGGGGTTGCACCAGCTTTTCTCCCAGCATGATCAGGAGGGGAGAGAGGGTCATGCTTACGGCAGTTACTGCCAGCAGCAGATCCCGGATATACGGTGAAATCACCTGAAGCTGTCCGGAGAAGGTGAGCAGGATAAAGGCAAACTCACCCACTTGTGCCAGTCCGAGGGTAAAAATCAGGTTCGATCGGGCAGAGATGGCAAAGATGCGGCCAGTGAGGTACAGTACTGCCCCTTTCACAACCATCAATCCAAGAACGGCCGGAAAAACGCCGCTCCGCCTCAGAGCCCGGGAAACGGAAACG
>CAZJZF010000275.1:3470-4215 GCA_964550385.1 uncultured Lentimicrobiaceae bacterium
TATGATGGAAAAATTGATGGTTGCCCCTACGGCAATAAAGAAAAGCCCGAGCAGCAGCCCTTTGAACGGAGACAGGGTGCTGTCGAGTTCATGCTTGAATTCGCTGTTGGCCAGGATCATGCCGCCAATGAATGCACCCAGTGCAGGGCTGAGCCCCAGCAATTGCATCACATAGGCGATGCCAATCACAATCAGCAGCGAGGAGGCGGCAAAGAGCTCCCGCAGACGGGTTCTGGTGACAATTCGAAGGAGTGGTATCAGGATAAACTTACCCAGGCCAAATAGCAGACTCATGATGAAAACTACAGCTACCGGCTGGAGCCACCCCGGAAGGAGGTCGACGAGCGGTAATGCATCGGGTACCGGTTGTTGATGTTTTATCAGTGATAGCAAAGGAATCAGTGCCAGCACCGGAACCAGTGCAATATCCTGAAACAGCAGCAGGAGGAAGGAGTACCTGCCGGCTTTGGTGTAGGTAAGCCCCTTTTCCTCCAGGGTTTGCATCACCATGGCGGTTGAAGACATGGAAAAAGCCAGGGAAATGGCAAGGGATGCCTGCCAGGAGAAACCCAGTAAAAAGTACCCGGCCAAAAACAGCAGCAGAGAAGTGATGGCCATCTGGGTAATTCCCAGTCCCACAATCCGCTGTTCTTCGCAGAAATCATCGTCCATCCGGCGAATGGATCTGCCCCGGGTTGAATGGTAAATCCTGCCTGGTCACTCCCGGAAGATAACACCCCTTTGT
>CAZJZF010000276.1:0-3659 GCA_964550385.1 uncultured Lentimicrobiaceae bacterium
AAGGAGGATGAAACCGGTGAAGAGGCTGATGAAAACAAAGCCTAACCCTTTCCGCTAAATATTTTTTTTACAGCATTTAAGGGACCAGGCTCGAACCGCCTCGTCCCTTTTTTTGTTAGTTTATTTTACTTTATTATCAACCTAAAACAATACTGCATATGAGTTTAATAGCAAACATTCACGCACGCCAGATACTGGATTCCCGCGGGAACCCAACGATTGAAGTTGATCTGCTCACCGAAAACGGCATCATCGGCCGGGCTGCAGTTCCAAGTGGCGCCTCTACCGGATCCCACGAAGCCGTTGAGCTGAGGGATAACGATAAAGGTGTTTACATGGGCAAGGGTGTGCTTAAAGCTGTAGATAACGTGAACACCATACTGGCAAAGGAACTTCAGGGAATGATGGTTACCAGCCAGCGGGAGATTGATGCCTTTATGATGGAAATCGATGGTTCCCCCAACAAAGGAAACCTCGGTGCCAATGCCATCCTCGGAGTATCACTGGCCTGCGCCTCTGCTGCTGCCCAGGAAACCGACCAGTCGCTGTTTCGCTATGTCGGTGGGGTTAATGCTTATACCCTTCCCATTCCGATGATGAATATCATTAATGGAGGTTCACACGCTGATAACAGCATTGATTTTCAGGAGTTTATGATTATGCCGGTGGGGGCTGAAACTTTTTCACAGGCCATTCGGATGGGTGCCGAAGTCTTCCACAACCTGAAAAGCGTGCTCAAAGCCAAAGGACATTCTACCAACGTGGGCGATGAAGGCGGTTTTGCCCCAAACCTGAAAAGCAATGAAGAGGCAATCCAGTTTATTCTTCAGGCCATTGAAAAAGCAGGTTACCGACCGGGTGAAGATGTAGCCATTGCCCTCGACCCTGCCTCTTCAGAGTATTACCTTGCTTCCGAAAACAAATACCACCTCCACAAATCAACCGGGGATAAACTCACACCTGCTGAAATGGTTGATTTCTGGAAAGATTGGGTAAACAGATTCCCGATTCTTTCGATCGAAGATGGAATGGCAGAAGATGACTGGGATGGCTGGAAACTGATGACCGATTCCCTTGGTAAAACCATACAGCTGGTTGGAGATGACCTCTTTGTTACCAATACCCAGCGGTTTATGGAAGGGATCAAGAAGGGCGTCTGCAACTCTATCCTCATCAAGGTAAACCAGATCGGAACCCTGACTGAAACCATCGACGCTGTGGATATGGCCTACAGAAATGCCTACACCGCCATTATGAGCCATCGTTCAGGAGAAACCGAAGATACCACCATTGCCGACCTCGCAGTTGCACTGAATACCGGACTGATTAAAACCGGCTCCGCCAGCAGGTCCGACAGGATCGCCAAGTATAACAGGCTGCTCCGCATTGAGGAAATCCTTGGAAACCAAGCCTATTATCCAGGCAGAAATTTCAGATACATGCGCTAAAACCGTCATTTTATGAACCGCAAAACATTGTGGTTTTCAGGAGGAGCATTGCTGGTGGCAGCTTTGCTCCTCTGGTATTTTACGACATCCGGGAAGAAATCCAGCTATATGTCCCTGGTCCCCCAGGGGGCATCTGCTGTAGCGATTTTCAACCCTGTCGCACTGTTCGACAAGGCCGGGAATCCGGAAGAATGGCATAAAAATTCTCCTTTAACCAGCCTGAAGGCACACGATACACCCTTGCCAATGGCAGGGTTGCTTTCGCCGGAAGGCTTTCAAAACATCCGGAATTTTATTGATCCTGTGAAACAAGGCGTTGCGTTCCATTTCCGGGATCATCAGACCTCGGTATGGGGCATGGCCATTCCCCTTGCCGGAAAAGCAGATGAAGAGGGTGTGTTGAAGCAACCTGCTGCTTATAGGGAAATGACTAATGCGAAGTACAAATCTTACCGCCTGCTCATCAGTGATCAGGGGGCGGTAGCGATCCGGCGTGATGTGATGTGGATCCTCTTGATTGACCCGCCAACGGGCGTTGCCGACGTTCGGAAAACCATGGAGCGTTTTCTTTCCGGATCCTTCGGAAGGAGCTATTTCGAAAATCGATCCGGAAGCGAAATAAAGCTTACTAAGGGTGCGGATGTCACCATTTTCGGATCCCCGGAAGCGTTTTCTGACGAAGGGCCGCTTCCTTTGTCAGGTATAGGGCTTAACGAGTGGCTGGAAGCATGGCAGGCCGATGTGACTTTTGAGCAGGGTGCTGTGGATCTCGTATTCAGTTTTACCCCCCGCAAAGAGATCCAGCCCTACCTGCAATGGATTATGGGTAATGGCATTTCACAGGCGTCGTTTTCTTTTCATGCCCGCGAAAATATCCTGATGGTGGCAGCACTGGCTGCGGATTCGGGTGGATTTAATACCCTGCCAGCAGCTACATCCCAATGGCTCGACCGCGAATGGCTTCCCGGGCTCAATTCCAAAGCACTGCTTCAGCACATGGCCGGCAACCTGGTGGTCAGTATTTCCCATCCCGATGCCGCCATTGGCAAAATGCTGAACTCGGTGTTGTACCAATACGAAGACGTGGGTAACCCGTTCTTACTCCTGAAGCCCGAGGTACGCATCAGTTTCGACGTCCGCAGTACACAGGATGCTGAAGCTCTGGTGGCTGAGCTGCAGGCAAACCATGCCCTGGTGGCCGACGGAAAACTCTTCAGAATTACCGGCAACATCCCCGGAATCCCTGCAGGTGTAATTACCCCGCTTTACATGGCCGTTAATGATTCAAAAATATTGATATCCAACCGGAAAGATCCCCTTTCCGGAAAAGTTTTAGTGAACCCTGCATCCTCCCATTTGCCTGTAATCATTGTGCCGGAAGAATCTCAGGGGGCTTACCTGTTTCTGAATGCAGAGAGAATTTCGGAACTCATGGCGGGGTTTGCCCCCGAAGAGGGCAGGGGAGCGGCTATTTCCCTGTTTCAGTCCATTATTCTGGAAGGCACACAGGAAAAACTCCATGTCAGGGCAACAATGCAGGCTCCGGATGTCAACAGCCTGCAACTTCTGCTCCCCTGGATTGTTTCAACAGATATTTAACAACCAATGCAGCAGATTACCCTTGAAAATTTAAAGCCGGCTGTGACAGGCGGGATGTTCGGAGAGACTTCCGAATTCTGGGGTGAATCTCTGTCTTTCAACCAGGGAAATCTGTATCTGCTTCGCTCTCAAAGTGGCAGGGGGAAAACTTCTGCTATTTCATTTATCTACGGTTTGCGAAAAGATTTCACCGGCACTCTTCAGTACGACAGTCAAAACAGCAAATACCTGAATGCGAGTGCTCTTGCGGCTATCCGCCGGGAGGAATTGTCGATAGTTTTTCAGGATCTCCGGTTGTTCAGGCAGTTAACCGCCTGGGAAAATATCATGCTTAAACACCGGATCTCCTCAGCTGTGACCATGCAGGAGGTGAAGCAGATGTTTGCCATGCTGGGTATTGAAAAACTCCTGCATCGCAAGGCGGGCACCCTTTCATTCGGGGAACAGCAGCGGTTGGCTATCATCCGTTCACTGGTGCAGCCCTTTAGTTTTCTTCTGCTGGATGAGCCCTTCAGCCATCTCGACGAAGCCAACGTCACCACTGCCTCCCAACTCATTCTGCAACAGGCCGGGAACAGGGGTGCAGGTGTGCTGATGACAAGCCTTGGATCC
>CAZJZF010000276.1:3669-4214 GCA_964550385.1 uncultured Lentimicrobiaceae bacterium
TATGACAGGGTTAAGCCGTTACTTTTCCAGGCTCATTGGTGGCAGAAATCTTTTGCGTCTTGGCGGGGCTTCTGCAGGATCGCTGGTAGGGTTTTTTATCCTGATGATGGCCCTGCAGCTATGGTTCGATATGAAGTATTTTCAGGAAAACGACCGCGACGATCTCTTTGCTCCGGGACTGATCGTTATCAGCAAAAAAATCTCGTTGCTCAATACCCTGGGATTTTCCGGCAACACCTTCACCGAGGAGGAGGTTGGTGTTATTCGGGAGAAGGATTTTGTTACCAGAGCCGAGCCTTTTGAACCCTGCCGGTTTAAGGTTTCGGTAAAGGTAAATTTGGGTGGAATGGAAGTGCCTGACATGGTTTCGGAATTCTTCTTCGAATCGGTGCCCAATGAGCTTGTGGATATACCTGATAATCAGTGGAAATGGAGTCCCGGTTCCCCTTTTGTACCCGTAGTGTTGCCGGCGGATTTTCTGAGGTTTTACAATTTTGGGTTTGCTCCGGGGCAGAACCTCCCGCGTCTTTCGGAGAAAAGCCTGA
>CAZJZF010000277.1:0-4206 GCA_964550385.1 uncultured Lentimicrobiaceae bacterium
CCAGTTTGTACAGCAACTGCGCACAAAGCCATATGACACAAACTGTATCGACATAAAAGGAGCAAGGCATCTGACGGACTTTATTTCCATCTCATGAAGGATTGAGATCGTTTTTGCTTGAGGGTTTTCTTCAGGGGATTACCTCCGGTGATCCCAGAAGGGGAGGCTTCAATCTAAAAAAACCTGCGCCACTCACTATGTTCGTGGCTTGTTTTTCCATTTCCGAAAACCCTTCAAGCAAGCTTGAGGGTTTTCTTCAATGAAAAAACCCCGCTTCTGCGAGGTTTTTTCTGATTGGCGGAGAGAGGGGGATTCGAACCCCCGGTACCCTTACGAATACGACAGTTTAGCAAACTGTTGGTTTCAGCCACTCACCCATCTCTCCGGGTGATTGATAAAGAACGTGTTTTGCGACAGTTTAGCATCCGCCGGCTGGCGGATCAGCCACTCACCCATCTCTGCGGGTTTGTTCCTGAAGCGGTGCAAAAATAGGAACCTTTTAACAACTGTGCAAAACTATTTTGCCTACTTTCACCAGCCAAAACCAAATCACAATCCTGCCTATGTGTAAGAATCTTATTGCCAAATGCTTAGCTGTTTTTTTTCTGATTGCTTCCTTATCAGTTCAGGCTCAGAATCCCTTAATGCTGAAATCAGGAAACAGAATTCCTGAAGTAAATCTGGAGAGCTGGGTATCCGGTTTTTCGCTCCACAACGAACAGAGTTTCGATGGTGTATTTTATAAAATACTACAATTCAATAATTTACCAGATAAAACCACCATAGAGGCGTTGTCGCAGGGTGGGGTTGAGCTTCTGGCATATCTGCCTGTTAACGCGTATTTTGTGTCCATCCTCAATGGTTTTAATCCCGGAATTCTCATTAACCGGAATATCGTATCAGTAACTGATCTGTTGCCTCAGGAGCGTATTGCATTGGCCTTGCAGGAGAATGAGTTGCCGGTGTATGCTCTGCGGGGTGCCGGCAGGATGGAGGTGGTGGTTACCCTTTTTCCGCAGGTAAATGCTACTCTCGCAGCAAACTCCCTGTCGGTTGCGGGCTGGGAAGTGGTTCGCTTTAGCGGTGACGGAAGGATTCTGGCGCTGGAGCTCCCTATTTCGGAGGTTCCCCTGGTGGCAGAGTATCCTTTTGTACAGTTCATCGAGCCATGTGATCCTCCGGCTGAGCCCGACAACAACAAAGGGCGTACCCTGCACCGTGCTACCAGCTCGTTTAATCCGTCTGCAGGTGCCAACGACTACGATGGCACCAGTGTAACCGTGATGCTGAATGACGACGGATACATCGGCGCCCACATCGACTTTCAGGGGCGGATCCCCAACCAGTTCACTTCAACCACAGGCGCCGATCACGGCGACCATTGTGCGGGCACCATCTTAGGGGCAGGCAATCTGAATCCCCTGGCAATGGGGATGGCTCCGGCTGCCGATCTGGTGGTTTACAACGCTTCCAATTACCCTGGATTCGACAGCATTTACAATCAGTATCAGACCATGGGAATCAGGATTACTTCAACCTCATACAGTGATGGATGCAATGCGGGTTATACCAACCGGGCAGCCATGCTGGATGAGCAGATCCGCACCATGCCGGAACTGATGCACGTTTTCTCTGCCGGCAACAATGGCACACAGAACTGCAGCTATGGAGCAGGTTCCGGCTGGGGCAATATTACCGGTGGACACAAAATGGCCAAGAATGCCATTGCTGTGGCAAACCTGAACTACCGTGATGAGTTGTCATCAAGCAGCAGCCGTGGTCCGGCACATGATGGCAGAATCAAACCCGATGTAAGTGCACAGGGAACCAACGTGTTTTCAACTTCCGAGAATAATACCTACACCACAAAATCGGGCACCTCGATGGCTTGTCCCGGAGTGGCCGGAACCCTTGCCCTCTTGTACGATGCATATCAGCGCAATCATGGGGGCACGCCCCATGGGATTTTAATGAAGGGAATCCTGATGAACAGTGCCGATGACCTGGGAAACCCCGGCCCCGATTTTAAATTTGGCTATGGACGGATCAATGCCAGAAGAGCGGTGGAAATCATCGAAGACACCCTCTACAAAACAGACCTCATCACTACGGGAGACAGCATGATGTATAGTCTTACCATTCCTTCCGGCACCAAAGAGGCCAGGTTTATGCTCAACTGGACCGATAACGAGGCTGCGGTAAATGCCACAAAGACCCTGGTGAACAATCTTGATTTGGTTATCACAGGCCCAGACTCAACATGGCTGCCCTGGGTTCTGAACCACCTTCCCAATGCTACTACCCTCAACGCTCCGGCCACCAGAAAAGCCGACACCCTCAACAACGCAGAACAAATTACCCTTGCCAACCCTACTCCTGGTACCTATATAATTAAAATTAAGGGAACTGCGGTACCCATGGGACCCCAAAGATTTTTCCTCAACTGGATCGTTTCAGAAGATGAGTTCCAGGTTACCTGGCCACAGGGCGGATCGCAGTTTGTACCGGGCGACACTACGATCCTGCGTTGGGATGCCACGCCTGCCTCACAGAATTTTGCCATGCATTACTCCACCAACAACGGAACCACCTGGGATACCATCAGTACCGTTATCCCTGCCGACAACCGGTACTTCACCTGGAGTATCCCGGCTCTGGCAACCGGCAACGTGAAGGTTCGCCTGACCCGGGGGACGGAAACCTTCCTTACTGAACCGTTTACCATCCTTGGGGTGCCGCAAAATATTACCATCAACTGGGTTTGTGCCGATTCAATGAGCCTTTCGTGGAGTGCGGTTACCGGTGCTACCGGCTACACGGTTTACCGCCTTGGGAGTGAATATATGGATTCCCTTACAACCGTTGCCGCATCCACAGCTGTGCTTGGCGGCATCCCCCTCAATACTACCGAATGGTTTGCTGTGGGTGCCAGAGGACCTCTGAATGCAAACGGAAGGCGATCGCTGGCAAAATTGCGGAACCCGGGTCTGGTGAACTGTACCTATTCCTTCGATGTTTCTGTTCAGGAAATCACTGAACCTAAACCAGTTGTTCTTTCCTCCTGTCAGACCATCGCTCCAATGACTGTAAAATGCATCATCAAGAATACAGGCGCAGCCACCGTGAGTAATATCCCTGTAAGGTACAGGGTAAATCAGGGGCCGGTAATCAGTGAAACCTTTACAGGTACTCTCAATCCGGGAGCCACTGCAAACCATTCATTTGCTACTCCGTTTGTGCCAACCGGTAGCGGCGACCAGATCATTGCTGTATGGACTCAACTCAGTAACGATCAGCTGAAATCCAATGACACGCTCGAAGGAATGGTGAAGTTGGCATCATTTCCAACGGTACAGATTCCCTTTTTAGAAACCTTCGAAACCTTCACGGTTTGTGCCACCGCTAACAACTGCGAAACCAACTTCTGCACCCTGTCGGCAGGTTGGCTTAATCCGGACAATTCGCTGTATGACCATACCGACTGGCTGGCATACCGCGGAACTACCCCGTCAGGTAACACAGGCCCATCGGGTGACCACACTCTTGGCACTACATCCGGAAAATACCTGTATGTAGAATCTTCCTACTGCTTTCAGAAGGCCAGCACGGTAATCACCCCTTGTATCGATTTAACTGCCAATACACTACCAGTGCTTTCATTCTGGTATCATATGTATGGTACAGGAATGGGTTCCCTTAGGGTGGATGTGTTGGTGGATGGCATCTGGACTGAAGACATCATCACTCCGATTCTGGGAAATCAGGGAAATTCATGGAAAAACGTGCTGGCGCCACTCGACAGCTATATTGGAAAGATTATCAATCTGCGTTTCAGGGCGATCACCGGTGCTGATTACATGAGTGATATGTGTCTGGATGATATAGGCGTAGTGGAAACCATTGGGATTACTGAGGAAGAAGCCGGAATGGCGATGACCCTATCACCGAATCCCGCATCAGACAGGGTGTTGGTGAGTGGTTTAGCACCGTCGGGCGGAGAAATGACTTTCGCACTCCTCACATTACAGGGACAAATGGTCTCAAAAATATCAATATTGCAACCTGCCGGGGTTTTCAGTGTGGATATTCCCCTCGATGATATCGTTGCAGGAATGTATCTTTTGCGTGTCGATATGCCTGGTAGTCAGGTTACAAGAAAATTGTTAATTACCAGATAAACTCAGTTTAAAATACCATTTCAGGTTT
>CAZJZF010000278.1:0-354 GCA_964550385.1 uncultured Lentimicrobiaceae bacterium
GCCAGACCGGTAGCCGTAGCGGTAGCCTGACCGTCGCTCCACTGGTAAGTGTAATTTCCCCATCCACCCACAGGATATACCATAGCCTTACCGTTACTTTCGCCCTTGCAGCGAACCCTTTTGGTCCAGTTGGCGGTAGCACTTAAAGCCACGGCAGGTTCGGTGATGACAACAACCGGAGCAACCTGCACCTTAATGAACGGGAAAGCAGCGTCACGAATCCATACATCATAGGTTCCTGCAATCACGTAAAACACATTGGATGACTGCCAGGTCAAACCACCATCGGCAGAATATTCGTAGGTACCTGAACCACCGGTGGATCCATTAACTGTAATGGTGCCGGAGGCAGTT
>CAZJZF010000278.1:364-4206 GCA_964550385.1 uncultured Lentimicrobiaceae bacterium
TACGCCAGTTGCGTCGAGATCGGTGATCCATCCGTCATAGTAGAAATTTCCCTGTGGCTGATCAATATAAGGATACTGGATCAGGGCATTCTGGTATTCGCAATCGATGGCATTGAGGTCGTTCCAGAGGAGCAGTGAGGTACCACCGTTGAAGGTAAAGTTCAGAGCTACCACGGTTGAACCGTCAGCGAGAGTGGTCACTGGGATACTATTGAACCAACCGATCACCAGCTGTCCTGAGGTGGGATTCAGCACGGTCATGGAAGAGAAAGCAGGATTAGGAGTAAAACCGGTAAAGGTTAATACTGCCGGATCAAAATCGAGGGTAAGGGAGATGGCATCCACGTTTGCAAACTGATCTACCGTTACCAGCAGGGTAACAGCGCCCGGTGAAGTAATTACTTTGGGAGCATAGGTGATGGGGCCGCCAAAACGGGAAAGGCCACAGAAGGTGAAATCGTAGTTACACCAGGGATCGAAAGGCACACTGCCTACGATTTTGGGAGAAATCACCATATAGAAATTACTTCCCCAATGGTTGGCGATGGCATTTACCACGCCACCTGTATTATTAATGGAGAGTCCGGTACCGTCGGACAAAATTCTGTTGTGACCATAATCTACAGCAGAGGTACCGGCATCGAGTTCTCCACCACTTACCAGGATACCGGTTTGAACGAAGCCGGTGGATTCAAATACATTACAGTTTCTGATGATCAGTTTTCCTGCGGATACATCAATGGTTGGGAAATTGGCAGCCGTAGTCAGGTCAATACCATCAAGTTTCAGCACACCGGCAGAAACGGTAAGGGCAGAGCCAGTACCAACCATGGTGGCAGTTCCGGATGACATATTTTTGATCTCGAGATTCATGGGGAAGTTATACACCAGGCTGCCATAGCTGCCACTGGCAAGCAGATGGATCACATCGTTGTTGGATGCATCATTCACAGCATCCTGAATGGTACAGTAATAGGTACCATCGGTGAAGTTTTTAACTGGCAGTGTAGCGGTGGTAGTCATACCTGAGGTGGTATACCAAGGCTGGAAAATCACATTTCCGGTAACACCATTTCCTAAACCGCAGGTGTTGTAAGGATTGTTATAAGGGCCTGTAGCATCGCCCCACCAGTTGAGAGAAGCAGCAACCTGCTCCAGCGGGTTGGTAAGGCTGGCAACCATGCCCATTGTGTTTCCGTAGATTTGATTCTGATAGATGGTGTTGGTATTAAAGGCAGTGCCAATATAGAAACCGTTGTTGTTGCCGGTAACTTCATTTAACTGAATGATATTTCCGTTGGCATTGATCAGTGATATACCGTTTTCATTGCCGGTAACAAGGTTGTACTGAACCTGAGCTCCCGTAACGCCACTCCCAATCAGGATACCTGCGTCTCCGGCAACACTTCCACTGTTCTGAACAGTGAATCCTTCGAACAATACATTATTGGCAGTAATGTTCACCACGGTTCCTGAGCCATTTCCATCAATGAAAGTTGTTGATGTATTAAGACCGGTTATGGTAACGCTCTTGTTGACTGTAACGTTTTCGACATAGGTCCAGGGGGAAGCCTGAATAATATCGCTTGTATTGGCGGCATTGATGGCAGCCTGGATGGTGCAGTAGTAGGTATTCTGGGTAACGTTATGCACGGGGATGGCAAGGGTTCCGACCGTAATGGTAGCGAGCGGAGTTGCCAGCAGCACATCGCGCACCTGCACCAGGTAGGCACCCGGAGCAAGGCCGGTAAAAGAGTAGGGGCTGGCACCGGCTACCCAGGTGGCGCCGCCATCGATGGAATACTCATAGCTTCCTGTGCCCCCTGCCGCAGTGATGGTGATAACACCCACATTGCCCGGGAGGCACTGGTTTGTATAGGTTGCCGTAGCATTGAGGTCGGTGACGAAACCCGCCTTATAATAGGTATCCTTGGGAGTGTCGAGGTAAGGGACAGCAAATGGAGTGGTATTGTCGGTATATTCGCATTCAATACCTGTAGGATCGTTGAAAGTAATCAGCGATGTACCGGATCCCACATATATGAAATTCAGGTCAAACAGGTGTGTGCCATTGTTAAGCAAAGGGATATTAGCTCCGAACCAGCCAATGGTCAATATTCCATTGATATTGTCTGGAACCACACTTAACAGACCTACCAGAGCAGGATCATGTGTCTCCGACGAGAACGTTAAAACTGCCGGATCAAAATTAAGGGTAAGTGACAGTGATGTAACATTGGTAAAATTGTCAACAGTCAATGGCACTGTTACCGGAACAGGAACAGCTGAGGTAGGCAGTATCTGTTGCCCTGCCGTGGTGATGGGTCCTGGCACCTGCGCAAAGAGGCTGACCACAGCCATCAGCATCAGAAAAGAAAACAGCGTAAATTTTTTCATCATATTTTTGGGTATAAGGCCGGCTGGAGCCGGTGCATTTGTAATCGTTTCCCTTCCGGATTCGGTCCGGTCAGCGTCATTTCGTAGAAATCCTGTTTTCATAAGATGTATGGTTTGATTCAATTTTTGCTTCCGATGTTATATAATGAAGTGAAACGGCACACTGTACCATCCCCCTTCTTTAAAAAAGGCTTATATCTAATATACACAATATCAAGGAATAGCCGTAAAACTAATTCCATATAATATTCATACTATGTTCCCTTTTCCCCATTTAGAAAAGGCAGGATAAAAATACATCATTTTTTACCAATTCAAAAAAAATCTTTCGGTGTTATCAACATTTTTAATAACACCATCAGCCGTTTTACGTTCAAGCGTGAAAAGTGTTACAAAACAGAAGAGGCTGCCCCCACGGAGCAGCCTCTTACCATTACAATAATGGGTGATTATTTCTGACGAATAATCCTGGCAGTACGTTTCATGGTACCATCGGTTGTCGTCAGGTTAAGGCAGACAGAGTAAACACCGGCAGGCAGTTCAGTTCCGTCGAGGCTTACCGTATACGCTCCGGCCGACTGTACATTGTCGAGCAGCACTGCTACACGCTTTCCTGCGAGATCGAACAGTTCCAACGTGACCATACCTGCAGCCGGGAGGGCATATGATATGGTAGTTTCACTGCTGAACGGGTTGGGGTAGTTGCCAAGGAACAGGCCATTGGAGGGGTTTTCGGCCACGCTGACAGCACCTTCAATGACACCGATGTTCAGGATGGTTCCGTCGACAGGCTGATAATCGCTGCCGGCGAGTTCATTGAGCGGATCATTTACCAGGGTAAAGGCCACTTGTTCGCCGATAGTGATAGAGGTGAGAGCCTTAACACGGATGGTAAGAATGGCATCGCCCGACTGGAGGTACAAAGGGTTGACAGAATACCAGCCGATGCGGATTTCACCGTTCAGGATCTGGTAGGCAACAGGGGTGTTTGTGCCGGAGAGAACAACATCCTGAATTTCTACCTTTGCGGCCGGATAGGCCAGAATCAGTGAAAGTGCTGAGGCGTTTGTTGCGGCAGTTACGGTAACGGGCACATCCAGTACAGAACCTGGTTCAACCATCAGGCTGCCCTGATTGGTAAGTACGAGATTGCTGCCTGATTTGGCATTACCCGGGGTAAAGCTGCGGTTGAAGTCACCGTTAACGAGGCCGTAGAAGTTCTGCACCACGTCGGTATTCACTATGGTAACCTGCGGATAGGTGCCGTCGGTGAAATTGTTCACAGAGATCATATCATTGGTTTTCCAGAATGACCAGCCATATGCGGGGAAGGTGGTGTTGCCGCTTGTAACAAAATGGGTCAGGATCAGACCTGCGTCGTTGGCAAAGAGGGTATTGGTGTAATTCACATCCCCTGCTTTGAATCGTACTTTTTCGATGGGAAC
>CAZJZF010000279.1:0-4185 GCA_964550385.1 uncultured Lentimicrobiaceae bacterium
ACACGAGAGGTTGTTGCTTTTTCTTTTTGGCTTCGGCAGGAAAATCGAAACGAATGTTAACAGTACCTGGTGCTGCTTTCTCCGAAATATTAAGATACAGAAACAGGTAGTTTGAATTTCCGGTACGCACCACTGAATCGAGGGTAAGTCCAGGGTAATCGAGGGTGGGTATAGCGGCAGAAATACCTGATCCGTAAACCAGCAGTTGCAGCGATGGATTTTTCATCCCTTCCCACCAGTTGGGGGGTTCAATACGGGAAACTGAAGGTTGGGCAACAGAAATCCGGAAAGCAAAAAGAAATACCAGCAGCAGTAAGTAATTATGCTTCATAGACTTACGATGGATTACTTGACAAACAACTTTGCGACTAAAATAAGCAGAATTTCGGGTAAAAAAAAACTGCCCCGGAAGGGGGCAGTTTTCTCAGTAATCAATCGGTATTACTCAGTAATCACGATTTTTATCTTATCGCTGTCGGCAGCATCAATGGTAAGTACGATGTTAAAAGGTCCCTTTGCATTTACAGAGAGGTTTCCACCTGCATCAACCACTTTGGCAGAACTGGCAGCCACATCCACTGCAGTGAAACCTGCATCGAAATTGGCACCGCCAACCGGAGGAGCAACGCCATTAAGGGTCCTGAGTTTAAATCCTTCATTGGCTTCGAGGATGATACCAGTCCATGTCCAGGTGTAGATGTCGCCAGCCTTAACAGGAACGGCGCCATTATCAGCCAGAAGCACATTGCCCCAGCCCCAGGAGCTCGGATCGGGAATGGCTGCAGTATTATCAATGCTGACACCAGTTCCCACTGCATCCAGCTGAACACCGGTCCAGTCGGTAAGGGGGAGGTCACCGGTTTTGGTAAGGGTAGCGGTGTATCCTGTACCAAGGACATATTTCAGTTTTACATTGTAGATACCGGGAACCGTGTTAACGATGTTGTCGCCACCGGGAACCAGTGCAGCAACAGCGCCACCAAAGTTGGTATTCACTTTCACGCCTTTTTTGCCACCGCCAAGATCCAGAACGGTATCAAGTTCTACCTTCCAGCCTTGTGAATAACGGAATTTCCAGTCGCCATTGCGAAGTTCCATACCAGTGATGGTCCATTCCATTGTAGTAAGATTGAATGCGCTCTGAGTTAACTGGGTAGAAGTACCCCAGCCACTGGGAGTTGCGGCACCAATCATTCCCCATTCAACAGGAACGATAACCACTTTACCCAATTCAGTGTCAATAACCACATGGTACATGCCATCAGCAGGAACCGTAAACTTGGTAGCATTTTCGGCATAAGCGCCGCGCTGGAATGTTACTTTGGGCTCATCGTTTGTTCCCTGCAGTACATCGCCAAAAACAGCACCCGGGCCAAAATATTTCTTCACGGAACCGGCTACCTGGGCAATCTGGAAACCGGCAGATCCGGCCTTCAGAGGAATATAGAGCTCAAGAAGGGTCGCTCTGTCAGTCTGGGTTACCTCGTTGCGGGTAACTTTCATTCTGGCTTTGGCATCAAAATCGGTGTAGGCAGAAGCTCCGCCAAGGACATACCAGCCGTCCAGTACGATGGGATCATCGTCATCATCATCCTTGCAGGATGTAAAAACTACGAGCGCGGAGAGAAACAACATCCCCAGCAGGCTCAGAACACGTCTCACATTGATCTTCATTGCAGTTTGGTTTTTGGGTGAATAAAGGTTGAAAATACGTTCAGTTGAATTTGATACTGTAAAAGTACAATTAAAGTTTTAATTTGTTCAAAATTATTTGACGAAAAATTAACAGGTGTAGTAATTTTCCATGGGTTAGCGGAGCAGATTCGGGTTGGCATCTGTTGCCCATTTGGGAATGGGGAAGGTTTTGCGTTCGGGACCAGAGGCCTGTTTTTCCCACCAGGCATTACCCCAGGTTCCAAAGCGGATCTGATCCTGCCGGCGGTGCCCTTCGCAATACAACTCTCTTCCCCTCTCTGCCAGCAGGTCGGTAAGGGTTGCACCGGTAAAAGGAGTAACCGCAGCCCTGGTTCTGATTGGCGTAATCCATTGGTCGCCGCTGCGTCCCTGACGGATCTCCGTTTCTGCTTTCATCAGGTAGAAATCTGAAAGGCGGAACAAAGGAAAATCGTTGCTGAGGTTCTCTTTGGCGCCCATCTTGATTTCATATTTTCCAACCCGGGCTCCGGTCATACGGATCTGTTCCGGAGTGAATGCCGGAGCCTGCATCTTCAAAGCTGGCAGATGCGGTACAATATCGAGCGGTTTCTTGGTCTCCCCGTCCAGGATCACTTTGCCCGTTGGCGTTAATTGAAGACCAAAAATATGGTAGGCTGTGCGCCGCAGGTCATTCTGATCATAGGTGTCAAAATGGGTTGGTACCACAGCAAATCCGTTCCAGGGGCCTACCGGCATGTTGTACTTCAGATTGTGCTGATAATGGAGCGTTCGCATGTGCAACCTGAAACCCTGAAAATTGTCTTCGTCGTAGGGGATCGAAAAGATCATTTCAGGGGCAAGGGCATTGTTGGTGAGGAATGTGCCTGTAACGGTGGGATCCAGCTGAAAGGGGCCTGCCAGGATACTGTCGCAATACTGACCGGCCATGTCCCACATCGGGGTTCCTGTGTAAACTTCGGCATTCAGATACAGTTTGGCCAGGATGGCAAAACCGGTGTAACGGGTTACCATATATTTATTGTCGATGGGCTTTAAGAAGGGAAGTGCACCCGTAATAGTGGTAACCAGACTGTCGAATACATCGCTGCGGGGAATCTTGAAAGGCTTTTCCGGGGCTCCCTTCGCAACGGTAACATAGGGAACATCACCATAATTGTCCATTAAAAGATAATAATAGAAGGAACGAAGAACCTCAGCTTCTTTCATTTTGGCTCTTATGGCATCGTTCTGCGGCAATTCCTTCATCATATCCAGGGTTTGGTTGCAGGTGGTGATCCCTTTCCAAAACACATCCCACATGCGGTTCACCCCTTCATCATCATTGGTCCAGTCGTGCTTGTGCATGTTTACCCATTTGCCCCCATCATCCCAATCGCTGCCACGGGTAGGACCGGCAAGCTCATCCGACGAAATCTCCTGTGCCAGAAACCACCAACCCTCATCGTCTACCAATGGTTTAAGACGGGAATATCCCTCTACCGTAAGGTTGGCAACCTGATTGTCATTTTCAGGGTATTTGTCTCCGGGAATTTTCCCGTACAAAACCTCTTCCAGATCGGTACAGGAAGTGATGATCAGCATCACTGCACCCAGAAATAGTATGATCCTTTTCATTGTTTTCTATTTTATTTGATGATTCTTTAATGATCAGAAGGTAGCCTTGAATCCCAAAGAAACAGAACGTGTTTTGGGATAAACATTATACTGGTCAATTCCGAAAGAGAGACCACTGATGGTGGTTTCGGGGTCGATGCCGGAATAGCCCGTTATGGTAAAGAGGTTGTTGGAGGAGAGATAAACCGATAAGCCACTCATATTGCGCAATTTGCGTATGGGAAGTTTATAGGCTACTGCCAGATAATCGAGTTTCAGGAAAGAAGCATCTTCAAGGTAGATGTCAGCAATACTCGATCCCGATGTACGACCGTCTTCACGCCAGTCGATGGCATCCTGCAATCCGTTGAGCGATGGGAGATTGCCCGGATTGTCAAAGAACATTCTGGTAGCATTGTACACCTTGTTGCCAATCATCGATCTGAAAGCCAGATCTACACTCCAGTTTTTCAGGATGGTAAAACTGTTCGACCAGCCCAGCTCGATCCAGGGAGCAGCACATCCTACAATTTCCCTTTTTGCTTCGCTCAGATTGTCGGTGAAACCACCGTTTTTGGATACGTAGATGAACTTACCCTCCTCTTCCTGCAGGGTTTTGTAAATGGGCAGGTAAAATGCGCCGATCTTTTCGCCAACAATGATACCGGTAAGATAGTACTCCTCTCCCACCATACCACGTCCGGAAATGTAACCCTCTTTTCTCACCCCATCCAGCTCATTGAAATACTCACCAAGGTCGAGAATTTTGGAAGTATTGTGGGCGATGGTGCCACTGGTTTTCCAGGAGAAGTTGCGGTTATCGATGGCGAAATACTGCACAAACAACTCCACGCCGATATTTTGCAATGAACCGGAATTGGCAAAGGTTTTATTGGAAAGATTCGGTGGCACAGG
>CAZJZF010000280.1:0-4180 GCA_964550385.1 uncultured Lentimicrobiaceae bacterium
TCAGGAAGGGCACAGCTGTGGTAATGGTATTGATTTCACCCTGTCCGAATAACCCCTGATAGGTAGTCTGCGCATCCAAAGCGACGAAAGGGGCGAAAATTCCGAATAATAGAGCTAAAGCGCTGATCTTCTGTTTGCTAATTGTCATGAGAAGATGTTGGTTTTTATGGTTCACAAAAGTATAAAATTATTGATTACCTATCTGAGTATTACCAATTTTTCGAATTTCTCCGCCTGCTGGTTTTGCTGGTTCCTGATCGAAACCCTGTAAACATATACCCCACGGGCAAGCCGTTCACCATAATCGTCAAGTCCATCCCATGAGATCGGGGCAGCCCGGTATCCGGTAGTGGGAACTGTTTCACGCAGGGTCTTTACCAGTTTTCCGGAAACGGTGAAGACCTCAATCATCACCTGAATATCACAACAGGGCTGGTTGTGCTCAAACCAGAACTCTGTATGGGTGGTAAAGGGATTCGGATAATTGAGCACATGGGTGAGTATGGGTTTTTCTGATGAGACTACAAGGAAATCTATGCTTACCTCGGAGGAGTTGTTGAGGATATCCCAGGCTTTCAGTGAAAGGCGGTGTGGTCCCTCAGCGAGTTTTGAAAGGTTGTATAAAAGGCTGCCGGATTGATAGGAGTCAAGGTCAGCTTCGTAATAGTCGTTGAGGATCATGGATTTCTGAGTGTTTTCATCCAGAACGGCTACAATATCGTGCCCAATGCTCCCCCCTGTGGTGTTGATGCCTTGTTCATCCCAGAGCAGGGCAAAGATGGCAGGGGTGGGATCGGTGGTGCCTCCTGAAACAAAGCTGCTGTCGTTCAAAAAAAGCCTGATTACCGGCCCTTGCTGGTCGTTCAGGTTGCCAGGGGCTGTTCCGCCAACTACAACCTCATTGAAATATCCATGTGCATCTTCGGTGCCGTTTTCGGCATAATAGCTGATTTTTCCTTTCCCATAAGCATATTGGATGTCTTTGGGAACGATAAAGGTGAAGCTGAAGACGCCCTGTTCTACGCTTACTTTTCCTTTGTAAAGTGAGTTTTTTTGAATACCGAAATTTTTCAGGTAGCTGCCATCATCATTGGCTAAGGTGGAATAGGTGATCTTCTTATCGAAAACTACCGGATACAAAGTGCCATTGAAGTTCTGCAGCAATTGTCCGTTCTGATCAGTCACCATCCCCTGCACCTTTACCCTGGCCAATGCTTTTAAGGTATCGATAGGCCCTGTTACTGCCGAATCATTGATATGGGTGGTTACAACCCGGTGCTTTGGATATGCCAGCATCAGTGCCGGATCCCCCAGGATAACCATGTTCCGGTTACTGCTCACCGATCCGGCATCAACCTTCGATTGTCTGAAGATATCGCCAAGCCGCAGGTAATTCCCCTGCTCCTTGCGAAAAAGGTTTTGATAGAAGGCACTGTTGAAAGCATAATTGCTGCTGGCAAAAGCAAGGCGCGATGTGGTAAACAGGGCAATGCCACCACCGGATGGGTGAAGGTAAGCGAGCTCACCGGCTGATCGACGCGCCGGGTCGTCAAAACGGCTGAATTCACAGGTAGATGTAAGTAGAAGAGGCATCTGCCAGAAATTGTCCCACGTGTTGATGTCATCGATACGCAAAACCCTTTCGTGGGCCCATCCCAACTCACCTCCGTGCCCGATGTAATTTACCACCAGGGCACCCCGGTCCATTTGCCGGTTGATGGCTTCGTTTACGTCAGGGTATCGGTGCCCTCCCGATATGGAAACCTGCGGGTAGGCATCAAGGTACAGTTTGTTGAGGTTCCATGCCGGATGATTCTGCTCGAGAAATTCTGCCAGAATATCAGCCTGATCGACGTGAAGGTTGCCATCTTCGTCATCGGCAACCAGGCAGATGTTGTTTCTCCAGTCACCCAAAGGTTTGGTGCTGCCTCCTCCTGTGCATACCGTGGGGTTTCCGACTGCGGAATTGTCGCTCAGATATCGCTCAATCTTATCTACCATCTGCGTGGCTTCTGCTGAGGTGGCTACCGGTATACGCCCTACCCCCAGGTCGAGATGCCCGGCGGAATTGTAGCCCTCACTGTCATCCAGCATCCCAAAAAAATCATCCGTAACAAAAGAATAGGCAGGGTGCAAACTCTCTTCTGACTGAAAGGTGGGAATAAATGCCGTATTGCCCGACAACCGGTTCAGATTGTCATAGGATCCATCGCCGAAAAGCAACAGGTATTTTGGCATATCCTGCGGGCTCATGGCATTGTCGTATAAAAGCTTCATGTAATTGCGTATGGCTGCAGGATCCTGCTTCCCGGAAGAAAACTCGTTGTAAACCTCGCCCGCAGTCACAACGGTAACTCTAAGCCCGCTCTTGTTAATGTGCAGGGTCGCAAGCCTCCTGGCTGCGGTAAGAAAAGTGGGATGGCTGACAATCACCATGTCGGTGGCCGGAGTAGCCTGAAGGTTCTGGTTGGCCATCTTCCCCAATACCTCTGGAGTATAATAACCCGATCCGGAGAAAGCAATAAACTCGCGAAGAGTTGAAGCATCCGACCGGAATTCAAGGTTCCCGCCTGTCAGATTCCCCTGAACCTGCTCCGGATTAAACGGGTCAGTTACATCCCAAACCAGTACCCCGGAGGTCATTTGATCCAGGGTGTAAGCAGCAATGTTTCCCTGTCCGGTAACCATTGGATCCCTGAAACGAAGCTGAGAACCTGTGAATCGGAGATGTCTCCGGAGGTTAATCAGGATATAGTCCAGCCATCCTTCGGACGATGACATCGGTTTGCTGTAGGAAAGCGATAGCGGTATCTGGTTCCCTGATACCGGAACCAGCATGGTTCTGGATGCAGTGAAGGCATACTGGCTGTTGTAAGAGTTGTAAATAGGGGTAACAGGAATGGATACCGACTGACTGCCTGATGTAACGGTGAAACTACTGGCAGTGATGGAACGGGCAGCTACAGCGGTGAGTATCTCAGCTTGTACTGATGCATCAACATGGCTGAAATTAAAACTGAAGGGATAGATTGTTTTTAAATTAAACACCTCTCCCAGCCACAGTTTCCCCGATTTGATAAGATTGAGAGAGTCCCGCTCGTAAACATAAAAGTCATGGAAAGTAGTCGTTTGGTGAGTAGATAAACCTCCGGGGGGTGATTGAGACTGAACCCTTATCCCCGGTGAATTACCCCTTGTGATATAGTAATAGTTATGCTCGTCATAAGGGTGTCTCTGAAATACGAACCGACTCTGCGATGTGTCATATATCCATTTCCCCGGCCCTTCACCGTAAAATACCAGATAATCTCCCTGATCCATGCTGCCATCCCCACCATCTGAAACCATCACGGCAATTTCCTGCAATCCGTCTGGCCTGGGGTCACCTGCCCGTTCAGGGAGCATGGCTCCACCCATCCCATATACTTTCAGGTTGGATGCCCCACTGCCTGCAAGCCCGATCGACGCCAGGGCATTGTAATCCATTCGGTATACACCGGTACGGTCAACCTTCAGCTTATACCAGGTGCCCGTTGCAAGTACTGAATTGCCTTTTCTGAAAATTATTTCCTGTTGTGCCGTATTGGCAGGAGCTTCTGTATAAACAGGGGTAAACTGCACGAGCTTTTCATATATGCCTGATGAAGTGCGTCTTATGGGAAGTATAAATACTTCATACCGGCGTTCTTTCCTGACGATTACCTCTTCTGTACGAATAATGAATTCATCCTGAATCTCGGGGAGGGTACCCACAAGTGCCCTCTCTTCAGGGCTTAAAGGAACCGTAGCAATATCCTGCAGGGTGAGAACCGGCAAACTGTTGGGTTTACTGGGAGAATATACGGTGTGCCAGTAAGGTAACCGAAAGTCGAAAGGATATACTGCACCCGTAAAATAAAGCTGTTCAACAGTTTCCTGTTCACTGATCCGGACCGATTGCAAACTGGTCCAGGGGAGTGTTACCACTGAACTGTTCCGCGATGTCTGCCCGTTAACATCAATATTGACAAGGAAAATGACTCCTGTCACAATCAGCCATTGGCTCAGCATCTGAACAGGCCTGAACATTCGTGGCTCGCGACTCATGGGTTCTGCATTAGAAACCGGCATCTTGGTTAGCGTGTTGGTAATCTTGAAAATATTGATCTCAAAACACATTTTTAACTGTAATATTGTTCAT
>CAZJZF010000281.1:0-3681 GCA_964550385.1 uncultured Lentimicrobiaceae bacterium
CCCAGGTAATCCAGCACCGAACCGCACGAGCCTGTCACATAGGTTTGCAGTGCCAGCGACCCGCAATTGTTCATATAGAAGGCGTCGTTTTTATAGCCTCCGGCCACATCCACCAACAGCTCCAGGCTTACTCCGGCACCACAGGAAGGTCCTGTTTTAGGAATTTCCCAGCTCGCATAACCTTCAACCTCAACATAGGCATAACCTCCAACCGTAAATTCGGGGTTGCTGTTGAAGTTTGTAGTGACATACAACCCCAATCCCGCACTGGCGCTCACATCAGCAAACACCAGATTAATGCTCTTGTCAATAATTCTTCTTTCACCGATTACATAAAACCCCAGAAGCCCGGTGTTTACAAAGTCCGGAAGACTTTTTCTGAAGGTGCTTTGCAAATCCATAATATCAGCAGCATCCACCCCATCCGTAACCCCTGCAATAAAACCACCTCTGAAACCTGTGTAAGGCCCTAATGAAAAATCCATCAGGTTCAGCACAAGGTAAAATCCTTTTTTATCGAGCCTGATTGAGGCAGTCCCTTCAAATAAGGTAGCATATCCCATCGTGATAGGCACATTAAGGGAAAGGCTGCCATACATGATCCCTTCGGCAAAGTCAAATATCATTTTCATACCCCCCAGCGGGGTTTCGATGTTGGTCATCTTTATACCACTGCCGTCCACGTCAATGCCCCCTAAAACTGTAAAGTCTAAAAGGTTAGGCTCGGATCCCTTGTCATTCAGCCCAGTAATCTCGGTGGTAAGTCCCTTGTATTTCAGGTTATCCCACTTTCCGGCCACCACCACTGCCTGTCCGCTTTCTACCAGAATTTTGTTCTTTCCCGCCATCATCACCTGCATCTGGGTGCCTTTGTACTTTTTCGCACCGTCCACCTTAATGATCTCGTACCCGCAACTGTTTTTGGTTTTCGTCAGAAATCCCCTCAGCATCACCGGATTACCAGCATCCCCGGGGGCGGGTTTGATCTTAACATCACCATAGGTGGTGAGCTTGCCTGTAGTAACCTGCTGATTTACAACATCAAGTATGTATTCCACATTCCCGGAGGTATATACCACCCCTTGAAGTGGCTCCACCTTGCATATCAGTTTGTTGTTTTCGATGGTATAGGCCACTACCGAACTTGGAGGCGCATACCCCGGAATGCCGATATCGGGTTGACCGTTGAGTTTAAAAAACCCAGGGCCTGACATGATCTGATCCACATACATATCCAGGATGTCGTAAAACCTGAAAGATTGCCCGATGGTGAGTACATCCTGCTGATTGCTGAGCATCCCGATGGACTGGAATGTAAGTTTTTTGGGAGAGGTGTTTGGAAGATTATCTACCCAGCCGGCGGGTTGGTTGGTTTCACCCACCACACTGATCCGGTAGTGCCCCACCCCGGCATCGTAATTGAAAATGGGTTTCAGATTACCCGAGAGTTTCACCTGGGCAATGCCCCCCAGGGTAAGGCCTCCACCGGTTAAGTCGATGACCCCTTCAGAGAGGGAATTGGGTCTGATCTTCATATTCAACACTTTGGCATCAATCCCAGAACCGGTTACGATCAATACTTCCGGCAACACGATCGCATCCTGGTTGATGTCGAACTTCCAGGGTTTCTGACCGTACACTTTCCACTTTTCAATCTCAAAGCTCAGCTTTTCACCCTGCAACTCCTCGAAACTGATGGCATTCCCTTTCAGAATCAGATCTCCTGCCCTGATTTTCAGGTCAAGCACCTTCCCCGGGCAGGTATTGCACCCCGGGATGCCGGTGTGGAGGGTGGTGGCCAGACGGATCACATCCCCCATGATGACCGAACCCTCCAAAGCAGCGTCGGCGTTGAATCCAAATACACGATACCCCTGCACGCTAACCGGCTGAAGGTTATTGTTCAAACTGAACAGACTACGCTTCATACGTACCACGATTTGGGGAGCCGTGGTAAACACCAGCACCTTTCCGGCGAGGGTGTCATCTCCCACATAGATGGTTCCCTTAAAATCGTGGGCGATGTTAAAGGATCCCAGGTCAAGCTTCAGGTAGCCGTTTATGAATCCTGTAAGTTTGTCATTCCCTGCTGATTCCAGTATCAGTTTTGACATCATAGGGTAAACTGAGTACATTCCCGATCCCTGACCGCCGGGCTTGGCTTTGTTCAGAAGTGATCCGGAGTATGAATTGGCCACCTCCATCGGCAGTTCCATAACCTCGAGAGAAACCAGGCTTTTCTCAGGAAGCATTTTGTTTCCGGGACCCTTCACAACCATAATTTTTGCAAAAGGAATTTTAAGGTCGGGCTGCAGCAGGGCAAAACCGCCGACAGCGGTGGGATTTTTAATATACCCGCTTACTTCGGCTTTCTCCGGTTGCCCGGGTTGCGTTTTAACAGGCTGGAAATGCTCAATGGCCACATAAAAGCCCAAGAGTGTTGTAAGATCCCATGATTCGATCTTTGAAACCGTAAAATTATGATTGATCACTTTGGGCTGCCCCTGGGAAAATATTAAGGACTGAACGGTTCCGGCATAGCTTGGCGAGGTACCTTCTTTGGTGATGTGCACCGTAAGTTGTTTCTGTGACTGGGGGATTCCATGCAACTGATAATAGCCCTGTGCATCTGAAGTAGCTTCAATATAAAGCTTCATGCCCCCTGCCTGAGCCAATTCGGCAAATATTTTTGCCCCCTCAACAGGTGCCTTGGAGGCTTTTTCCGTGATATACCCCTTGATGGATTTTGCCTGTTTCAGCACAAACTGGAATGGGGTCCAGTTTGGAGAAACCGGTATGTTTACAGCCTCCAGTACCCCTGCATATCCCTGTCCGGCCGATATTCTGATCACAAACTGATCGCCTGCAGCCGCAAATTTAAATCGTGCAATTCCCTGGTTGTCAGTAACGGCAATGTGCTCTCCAATACCCACAATAGCTCCCTGTATAGGATCACCCTGTTCCGTTTTTACCAGTATCGAAGGCCTGTGCAACTTCTTGTATACCAATACCTTTATTTCAGAACCCGGAATCAGCAGACTGGTATCCCGGCTGAAATACTGGCTAGACAGGGGTTTTATGGTAAGAGTGGTAGCCTGATCGTCAACCGGAACTGAAAAAGCCTCTTTCTTTTTTACCGGCTGTCCGGTAATGATGCTGTAGGTGGAGACGGTTGATTCAGTTTTATAGTAAGGTGAATAGGTTGATTTTACATAGCACATAACTGCATTACCCTCTTCGTCTTCAACATAACCAGCCAGCATTTTATTGGGTTCCAGGTTGATGTCCTTCACGTCTTTTAGCTGGCCCTGCAGCAGTTTGTAAGGATACTGATTAATGGGAGGGATAATTACCGGTTTATATCCCGGCTGACGAATGTACAACCGGCGGTAAGGCCCGTCAACCTGCCCATTGTTCTGATTTACTTTCAGGGGAAGATTTTCGTAGCGGAAAAACCCGGCAGTATTGGTTTGCTGAAATGCCTCTATATTTCCATAACATCCGTTAATGAAGGAGAAATAATCATTGAATTTAGAATAACTCTGCTGATTCAGCAATTCGGTACGTACCCCTTCCATTCCGGTATTCTCCAGATTCGACAGGGCCATCACCCTTCCTTTGATTTCGGGCGGGAGCGGTTTCATCTGGTAGGTGAACATCACCTCAGCGGGCTGAGAATAC
>CAZJZF010000281.1:3691-4152 GCA_964550385.1 uncultured Lentimicrobiaceae bacterium
CTGAAAATTGTAAGTGACCCTCTCTCCGGAAGCCATCTTTGCCACATTATCAGGCGTGGTTTCGAGTGCCTTGAACAGATCCTGATAATTGTATAGGGTATTGTCGTAAGCGGTTGAAGCAGCGTCGAAATCTCTGGTCGACAGATCTATCAGATATTGGGGATTGATATAACCGTGTCTTACAAGATTCTTAAACACAAGCAAACCTTTGCTGTCGGTCTTTGTCCGGGAGACCAGTTTAAAGTTTCCTTTTGAGTCTGATACCTTCAAATCCGATTTATCCCCTTCATAATCCAGGATGAGCGGAATTTCCTGATTTAGTTTGCTTTCCTGCCGCAGGATGCTCACTTCAACCCCTGCCAGGGGAGCATTGGGGGTATTTAGCTGGTTGGGTGTATCGTCAGATTTTACCTCTACAGTGAGGTTGTAAGTCTTCAGTTTTGCCATCTGCACAGGTACTT
>CAZJZF010000282.1:0-4151 GCA_964550385.1 uncultured Lentimicrobiaceae bacterium
ACTTGTGCTTCCATTATACCCGGTGCCTGTACCAACCTGTGCGGCATTCAGGGGGGAGGTATATCTTGATTCAACCCAGAAAACCGTTGTGTCATAGAGATTTGTAGTTATGTGCGGGCTACCGGTGAAAAAGGGCACGTTTGCATTCTGGGTGTTATACCAATAGAGCGTATCGGACGATACTGGAGATAATGTAGCCTGAGCAGCGTAAGGAATGGTTACTGGATTGGCAACAATGGGTGCCGGTGTATAAACAGAAACAATGGTGTCACTGATTAATGTGTCGTTGGGCTGATACATGTCGCCGGTCATGGTTGCCACGGCAGTTAAAATGTGATTTTGTTTGACCGGGCCGGAAGGAAGCAAAGCGGAAGTTGCAAAAGTGTGGTTGTAGGATGTGTTTGGAAGGATCGTTGCCGAAATGGTTTCCGGGGCGGTAAATGATCCGGAATTGATTTTATAACGAACCTGAATTCCTCCAAAAATCGTATCGATACCGTGGTTCTTTATCTCAACTATGACGGGAGTATTCCAGATACCGCATCCCGAAACAGGTGCTGCAATGGATTTCATCATGATATCCCTCTGCAGCGGTGGTACTACCACCTGAACGGAAACTTTCAGGCTGTTACAGCCGGGGGTTCCGATGGTATTGATCCGGATGTTGTGACGCTTCAGGGTGGTGGTTCCTGTGGTGGCAGAAGGGGATCCTATGTTGTACACAGTCATGGGCACCAGCGTTGAATCATAAACCAGCGGAGGATTAAGAAGCGTAATGCCTGAAGGTGCAATCGTTTGAACTATGATATTGGAGGTTCCATCCCATTGGAATGGAGTAGAGCATGATATGTTGAACCATCCGGCAGTTATATCAACGACACCTGAAAAGATGATGGTCATGGGAGAGGTGAAAAAGGTGGTAGTCGCCTGGGTTTGGGAAGTGGTGCCCAGAGAAATCTGCATGCCGGAAATGGTACCCATGGCACCGTTCGAGAAGAATGCCACCGAGGAGATAGGGCCGGCTGTATAACCCTGAGCGGCCATTTCAGAGGCCAGAATCAAATACTGATGTTTGCATCCTCCCATCCCTTTCCCAAATGGGTTGGGCCATTCGTACTGGCCGCTTTCATTGGTCCCCTGGCCGATAACAAAGGAGCCGGAAGGGATGTTGGTGTTCGCCCAGACATAATAAACAGTAGTATCAAACAGGGGAGGTGTGGTATACTGAGAGCCGACCCCCACCGGAGTTGAGGCAGTGGATGAGTTGAACCACTCCACATTGTAGGGGCTTGCTGCGGTAAGGGTTACGTTTTGCCCATACGAAATGGTAGTATCCGAAATCAACGGTGCGGGAAGGAGCGCTTGTGCAAAAATCTGAGAAATCACAGTATCGTTAACCGGGTTGGGATCCAGGAGATGGGAAAGCCATACCTTCAGCGAAAAGGTGCTGTCAACTGCAGTAGATAGATTTACCGGTGCAGAAAAGGAGAATGTGATGGTGCTGTTGGCGCTGATGGTTTGGGTAACCGGTTCACTCACGGCAGTAGGGTTACCAGCAATCTGATAAAATGCTGTTAATCCTGATGTTACCGATTGGAGACCTTCGTTTTTAATGGTAATGGTTACGGTCTCGTTTCCGGGGTTACATCCTCCGGTTGGGGAAGTAACTCCAGTAATACCGGCATCTATCAATGGGGTGCCAAAATACCCCTGGGTAAGTGTATCGTTGAACTGAAGTGTGTCGCCGGCAAGCTGGGTGTATACAGTGAGGGTGAAATTCAGGGCAGGAACGGTAAGGTCAGGAAGTGTTACGGTATCTGTTGCACCTGTTGCAATATTGCCGGTCCAGGTCGCACTTAGGGGCGTCCCGCCATAGATCGAATATTTCACAAGGCATGAGGTTAAAGGTGAAGTGCCGTAGTTTCTGATTATGGCTTTCACAGGAACTATACTTCCCTGTGTCAGGGAAGATCCCGGCGAGGTAATCAGGTTGATCCCTGCATCAACCGCAGCTACCGTATATTCATCGGCTCCTATGTCTGGCGTGGTAAGGCTTCGGGGTTGGCCGTCGTAGTCGTCTGTAACTTCCTGCAACGGAATGGCTGCGTTATTCATGACCGGGCTGAACGAGTGAAGGTTGGTCGGACTGTAAAACATCGGGTTGGCAATTACCGAGTTGGAATCCTTACCTGTTGCTGTAATGAAGGCCGCTATGCCTCCGCTTACCGGAATTACTGTGGATGAGTTCCACTTGGCCAGGGTTGCCCCGGTGGTAAATAAGTTATTATAGTTACTAGCCGATAAGAGTGTTCCTGCGGAAGAGTAATGGTTGATGGCAAGGCCACCGGCAAGATTTGCCACTACATTATTGAAGAGTGAAACATTGTTGCTACCCCCTTCAAAATTGATGGTTCCTGCATTGCTGTTGCCTGTGGCAACCATCATGGAATTATTGTAAATCTTTGTATAGGAGCTGTACTGATAGTTAAGCGCATGGTTTCCATAAACTGTGGAGGTTCCTGTTATCAGCAGGAAGTTGTTGGCAATGAGTCCGGGAGTGGCGGCAGCGTCCTGGTTGTAGCTGTAATACAGGGCATAGGCATAGCCGGTAACATGCATGTGAATCCTGTTATGGGTAATAACAGATCTCATGCAATGATCGATATAAAAACCATAGCGTGATGAAGATGGAGCGCTGTAGCTGCAGTAAGCTTTATTCCCTTTCATGACCAAACTGTCGTTATACGAAATATTGGCCGCATACCTCGATCCGTCGGTGAGGGTGTTCCCTTCAATCCTGAGGCTTTTGATATTGTTGAGGGAGGTTGCCGTTGCCACAATGTTCCTGTAGCCGTTGGTGATGCTGTTTCCGATGAGGGTATTGTAATGGCATCCCGCCCCTACGATAATCCCGTTTACATCAAAGTTTTCACCATAAGGCATGCGAAGAACACAGTTTGAAATGGTATTGTTGGCGGCTCCATTGGTAAGGGTGATACAGTTGCCTGCCGTGGTGCTTTCGGTGATCAGGGTCATGCGATCGATGGTGATAAAGTCAGCACCATCGAGATTTATCACGTAATTGTTGCTTGTTGAAGCGGCCGATGGCTTAATAACCACTGATGCAGGATCGCTGTCGAAGGAGGTGAAGGTGATGGTATTGACAGCCGACAGCCCCGGAATGGAATCGGTGATTCTGAGCCGGTCGGTATAGGTGCCAGCCATTACCCTGAAAGTGCACGGGCCCGAAATTCCGCAGTTCTTCAGGGCTTGGAGTAAATCACCTAATGACTGAAAATCAGCAGTCGGGGTGCCTACGGTATAGGTACCGTTGAGGATCTGGTTACAGCCAAATGCCGTGGCAACAATTGTATCATTCGCAGGCAGCATGTCGGCACTATCGTTCGGCATGGAACTCCAAACCTTAATGGTGTTGGTACCCAACCCAAACTGATAGGATCCAAGGTTGATATTGTGGGCAATCATATCCATCTGCAGATTCCCCGTCCACAGATACGGAGTCTGGGGATTTCCGTTTGCGGTCCAGTTGATGGTAGCCTTGGTAAGGGGGAGATATCCGGAATTCTTGAGTTTTACAATCACAGGTGCGGGTAAGGCTGAGATAAAGGTGCCTGAAGGAGACGTTACAGACTGCATGGAGGCGTCGTAGTTCACATTCAGCTGGTCGATGACAAACCGGGTATTGGGCCTTTGTCCAGCTCCGATGGAATTGGCTGGAAATGAGGCATTGCCATAAAAAGTGATCGCTTTTCCGGATGCGTTCGTATAAGACCAGTTGATATAATTTCCGGTGAGATTGCCCGGCCTGTACCAGTCAACCAATACCATCAGATTATCGGAGCCATTGAAGGTGAAGTACCCTTTGTTAAAGGCAAATGTCTGCCAGCCTGCTGTTGCAGGAAGGATCTGTAGCGTATCATCATAAACAAGGGTAGCTCCGGCAACTTCTGTGGCAAATGTACCGGCAGTGGCGGAAACAGAATTCTGGCTGGTGTGCTTCAGGTAAATTTTCAGAATGCCGTTTCCTAAGGTATATCCGGTTGTATTCACCTTTTCCCAGATCAGCGACTGGATATCCCCTTTAATTCCAATCTCAGCCGGAGTAAACAACGACAGATGCTGGCTGTATT
>CAZJZF010000283.1:0-4141 GCA_964550385.1 uncultured Lentimicrobiaceae bacterium
ATGATACGCGGATTGGTTAATGAGCGCAAGCAAACCCGCGACCAAGTGGTCAACGAGGTGAGTTCCAAATGGGGCAACCGGCAAACCATTGCCGGGCCGGTGATTACGGTACCATTCCGCAAGTATTACAAGGAAGAGGGCTCACCGGCAGGCTATATTACCGAGTATGCCCATTTTCTGCCCGATGAACTGGAGATCAATGGCAGGCTTGAGCCTGAGATCCGGAAAAGGAATCTGTATAAGGTAGTACTGTACAAATCGGATTTGAAATTCAAGGGTACTTTCCTGCGTCCCGACCTGTCGGATTGGAAAATCGATCCCGCCCTGATTTTATGGGATGAGGCGTTTATCTCGGTAGGAGTTCCCGATATGCGGGGTATCAAGCAGGGGTTGCAGATCAACTTCAACGGCGCACCGCTCGAAGTGAATCCCGGCATCCCATCGCGCGATATCATGGCTTCCGGCGTTTCTGCCAGGGTGCCGCTTGTGGGCGAAGAGGTTCCGGAAACCCTGAATTTCGATTTCACACTCCACATCAATGGCAGCGAAACCATGAGCTTTATTCCCTTGGGGAAAACCACCCATGTAAAACTTGAGGCTCCATGGTCAGCTCCCAGCTTCGACGGAGCCTTTCTGCCAGATGAGAGGGAGGTGAGTGATACGGGTTTTGCAGCCGATTGGAAGGTACTGCACCTCAACCGCAATTTCCCCCAAAAATGGATCGGAGATGGATTTGACGTGAATGAATGGTCGTTTGGCGTAAACCTGATGTTTCCTGTGGATCACTACCAGAAATCGGAACGCTCTGTAAAGTATGCCATCATGTTCATCGCATTTACCTTCCTCACCTTCTTCTTTTCCGAAGTGCTGGCCCGCAAAAAGGTACACCCCATCCAATACCTGCTCATCGGATTTTCGCTGTGCATCTTCTATACCCTGCTGATCTCCCTTTCGGAACAGGTGGGGTTCCTGTGGGCCTACCTCATTGCTGCCGTGGCCATCATCAGTCTCATCACCGCCTATTCGGCAAGCATTCTGAAAGAGCGTAAGCTCATAGCACTGGTAGCGTTTATCCTCATTGCACTCTACACCTTTCTGTTTACCATCCTGCAGCTCGAAGACTTTTCACTGCTGATGGGCAGCATCGGACTGTTTGTAGTGATGGCTGTGATTATGTACCTCTCGCGTAAAATCGACTGGCACAGGGGAGGAGGATGAGGGGGTTGAGTTGTTTATTTGTTTAGATGTTTAGTCGATCAGTGAAAATCATAAGAAATCTGTTTCATCGGAGTGGACTCATCCTTTGTTTCAATGAAGCAACGGTCTTTGCAGCATTTCTGAATAATTCGATCCATGGGCTTCCGGAAGCCCGACCCCACGGGATATTGATTTCCTCCCCGCCATATTTGCGTTTGTATTCGCCACCTCCACCCATATCATACCGCGTGATGCCTCTGGCTTTCCAGTATCGCATGGCGAACCACTGCACCGCTTCATTGGGTCTGTATTCCTGAAACCTGCGCCAGCTGGCTCCACCCCAGAAATACATGGTTTGATTCGCTGCCGGAAAGATGCCTGTGGCAATACAGGTACCTTCAGGATCAGAGGCTTTTACCAGTAGCAGGTTTCCTGAAGGCAAAAGGTGTTTGATCAGCAGTCTTACGCGCTCGATAGGATAGGTAGGCGTAAGGTTTTGTTTTCTGAAAACATCCTGTAGTTGTGCATAATACAGCTCAGCAAATGATTCATCCCAAACAGCTTCAACCACTACCCCGGTTTTTTCAGCTTTCCTGATGCAACGGCGACAAGCCGAGGTCATATTACTGAAGAGGTTTTCTTCCGAAGCAGAAAGGTCAATTTCGAATCCATGTACGATCCTGAAGCGAAAATCTGCTTGCATAAAATCTGCAGACGTGATATTCCGATCCATGATCTCCATATGATGGCACCCTAATTCTTTAAATGCAAATACCTTAAGGGCCTTCAATGCTTCCTGTCTTGATATCCCCGGCATTAGATTGATGCCCATATAGGCTGTTGTCCATCCGGGGAATGGAGCCCCCAGGATTTTCACGCCCAGCTTTCTGACAATGAGCCCTGCAAATCGACCGACAGTTTCCCCATCCTTTTTCAGAATGGCAAAAACGGGAATTGCCTTCTGGGATTCCGCAATAAACCGGATCCACTCGCCGGACTGGAAGATAAAATGATCGGAATAATCCTGCAAAGGAGGCAAAAGGTTTTCCTCTATTTGTAACCACTGCAATGTGTTATTCTGATTTATTTTCATCTTTCTGAAGAATTCGGTAGCTGAAATACCCTTCCGGTGTGGTGACAACCTCCCATCCTGCTTTCTGGTGCATTTTTACCGATGCCTGATTTCCCTGGTCAATATGGGCATCAATTCTCGAAAAGCCGCCAGCCTTAAGATCATTGGCGAGGGCAGCGTAAAGGTTAGCGGCAATCCCCCTGGAACGGTATCCTTCCCTTACTCCAATATGAATAATTTTCGCAACAGTAGCATCATCGTCGTTCCAATTAGGGTTTTGGGGATCATCCGGCAAAACCGAAGATTCCAAAGAGTATTGCACAGAAGGGGGTGGGTTTTTGTGGAGGGATAAAGACCTTCTCCGGAACCTTGTTTTGGCAAACCTGATAAGAAAAGAGACCCCCACCAGCGGATGCCGCAGAAAGAAGGTCTTTTTCAGTGATCTCCAGTTTTTTGCTGCACAAACATACCCTAACAGATGGTGATCTTCTTCTGCAATCAGGAGTATAATATTGCCCAAGGACAATGCTTCCCTGATCAGGGCTTTATATACCATCGGGTTTGACAATCTGAAAATAGCGGGCTTAACCTCCGACAGGAGATCCAGCAGTGCTGTGCGATCGGCATCGTCAAATCTTCTGTATGCTATCACGATGTGCCGCCGGTTATAAAAATCTTTTCATACAACCAGTTTCTCTCCAAACGGTTTCGCTGGCAGGATGTCAGTTGATGTTCACCCTTCACTTTTCTGATGTAATCGAGCAGCGTTGAGACAGGCACAAACCAACCATTTTTTTGGCTAAGCCTGGTCATCAAGTGGACAAATTCGGGATTTAGCTGCCCGTTTTTGCTATAAAATCCTGGGGTGCCAAAATGGGTATACATAATGCAGGCGCCCCCTTCTTCTTCAAGCCGATCCTGGTTCTCTTCCGAAATGGTTTTGCAAAACGCTGTACAATCAGCACCTTCGGAGGAGGCAAACCAGGAATTTACCAGAGGTCGCCTGGGGTCATGGTAGGGCATTTCCGGGCATTTCTTCAATGTATTGATATCGTGATACACAAAGTTGCGCACATACGAAACATGTTGTTTCAGAACATCACCCCAAAAGTAATCGCTATTTATTTGGCTGCCCTGAAAGGCTCCCTTGTTGCGAAACCGGGTAAGTGCATTGTAGGCAAGGCGGTATATGCCCGACAGCCGGTCTTCGCCCCAGTACAAACAATCTTTGCATTCGGCGTGGTTTACCTGGATGTTGGGGTAAGCACCGAAATATTCCTTAAATTTTTCCATACCTGCCAAGGCATCCTCTCGTTTACTCGAATGATAGGTGGCATTATGCATGGCAATTTCGAAACCTTGATTTTGCAGCTCAATTACCCATCGGAGATACCCGGGATCTTCGCAGGTAGCACCACCGATCCGTGGAACCTCTTTCCCTTTTAAAGGCCAAACCGATTTGGTGGTGAATACTCCAAGCCCGGCCAGAAAGCTGTAAAGCTGAGGGCCATTCTGCAGGGTGGTATGATCTGTATCGTCGAAAACCGTAAAGGCGAACCTTTTGCCATCGGGCCACTGGATAGCAGGCTTCATAGGCTTGACATGATTGCATTGAGTTGTAAAGAGCAAAAGTACGAAAGCAATTGCAATGATCAATATCAACAGAATGGGCTAGTGAGGTAATCTCTCTTGGTGTTTTATGTGGCCCCAGGCCTCTGTTTTGATAAGGTTGGTGGGGATAACAGGGTGGAGAGAGTTGAGGATGTTGAGGAAGTTTAGTTGTTGATCCGTTTAGTTGTTTAGTTGTCAATTGATCAGTAAAAATCAGGTGCGCCACGAGGCGTGCGTTTATTAATAATTAAACACCTATAA
>CAZJZF010000284.1:0-4136 GCA_964550385.1 uncultured Lentimicrobiaceae bacterium
CTGGAAACCACGATATGTTCGATGGAAGCCACCTTTCTGACCAACACGGCCACTTTGCCGCTTTCGAATTTCTCTTTGTGGAAATAGGATGAAACCCTTTTTTTCAGACTTTTTGCCTTCCCTACATAGAGGATTGTCCCGTCACTGTCGAAATACTGGTAAACCCCCGGTTTGTCTGGGAGCGTTCGCAGAGCCGGCACCAGGTGGCTGAAGTCTTTGAATGACTTTACCAAGGTTTATTTTTTTGTTGGGCTGATGTCAAGTCCGATCTCCATGATACCCGGCAGATAAAAGTTGTTGCCGGTGAGGTTCTGGATTTCAAAAATATACTGGCCGGGTTCATTGAACGAATATCCTCTGTAAATATTAAAATCATAATCCCAGATATCGCCCATTCCTTTCCCTTTCCAGTTTCCGTCCCGGTCTTTCAGGTAGATTTTCTTTACAGCAAAGCTTTCCTGTCCGGAAGGGGAGTAAATATTGAACCCGATTTCCAGATACTGGTATGGGTAAAAGGTGGCGTGGCGTACTGGAATCGTAATGTCGTATTCTTTTTTGATATCTTCGATTTCCACGGTAAACCTGATGTCCTCGTCAATCCTTTTCCATTGGTTATCTTTAAATTTGTGGTATTCTCTGAACACCTTTCCATGGTTGCAGGAGAAAACCGTTACCAGGAGGGCGCCAAGTATTACGAAGAGGAAACTGTGCTTCATAGCAATATGGGTATGGATTATCGCTCCAAAAATACGAAATCGATTGGAATCAGGAAGCGGAAATGACAGACGGGTTTATCGCATCAGGGTCACAGAACCACTGTGCACCTTGGTTCCTTTGAGAGCCCTTTGTCCAAACCCCTGGTATTCTACTGTATAGAAGTAAGTGCCTTCGGAACAGAGAATTCCGAGATGAGTGCCATCCCATTTTTCCATTGGATCTGTTGAGGAAAATACAACCGTCCCCCATCTGCTGTAAATCACCAGTTTGTATTGCCAGATATTCTGGTCTTCGGGATAGAAGAAGTCGTTGTAACCATCGCCATTGGGGGTAAATACATTGGGGAATTTCAGGATGGGCGGGCAATCAAAGAAGAGCACGGTATCGGTATTTGCACAGGTTCTGAGCCGGATGGTGACATGGTAGGTGCCTCCCTGGGTTACGGTCAGATTTTGTCCTGTGGATCCATCCTGCCAGAGATAACTGTCGAGACCCGGACCGGCATTCAGCACCACTTTTTCGCCCAGACAAATTTCTTCATCGTTCCCAAGCCAAAGGAAGGGGATGGTGTCGATGGTGACCACAATGGTATCGGGGGCACTTCGGCACCCGTCGGCATCCTGTACCACAACCACTACGGTGTCTTCCTGTGTAACAAAAAGGGAAGATCCGCCCGGTAAGCCATCCCACCAGAAATTCACAAAGGCACCCGTAGCATCCAGGAGTACCCCCGGAGAATCCTCACAAAAGCTTGTATCGTCGAGGGGTACAATAACCGGTGGAGGTTGTCCGATGGTAAGGGTATCGGTACCGTCACAACCCGTTGATCCATTGACCACAACGATATATTGGCCAGCAGTAAGTCCTGTTGGGCTTAACTGCTGGGAGCCATTGGACCACACTGCCGAATAGGTGCCTACAGTATCCTGAACATGCATCTGGATCCAGCCGGTGCTGTCTCCGTAACAGATGCAGTCGCCAATCGTGTAGAGAGGCTGAACATCGCAAAAGACCCTGATGGTATCTATCACCACACAATTGCCGGCATAGGTTACCGTAACAATGTAGGTTCCCGGCTGGCTTACCGTGATATTCGGCGTGGTTGCGCCGGTACTCCACTGATAGGTGGTACCAGGCCCGCCGTTGAAGTTGGCGGTGGAAAGGGTATAGGTAGAACCGATGGTGAACTGAACATCGGGTCCTAACCCAAAGATATATCCCGGTGAATTATTGAAGTTCCATCCAGTATTATTGGAAACATCGGTGCTGTTGTCGCCGGCAAAGAAAGTGGCACCTCCGGTAGCAGCGATATCACGGATGTGGAGGAAATCGCCCATCACCTGCTGGCCTGTGGGCATGGTGACCGTTGCATGCTGACCGAACTGTGTTGATTGGAGGGTGAGGGGAAAACAGTTGTTGCCCCTCAGGAGCCAGTATTTGTTGATGGTCTGGGTCTTGCCCTTTTCCAGCTGATACAGGTTGCCCGGCATAAACAGGAGGGAGTCGAAGACGTGTGCGCCCATTACCAATCCGTTATTGTTTACCGTTACCTTATTGTATTTTACCGTGCTGTTTGAAACCCTTAGCGTAGAGGTGCCTGTAAGGGAGGTCATATGCACATTGTGATAGGTAAATCCCGGACCGTTTTCGCTGTTAAACTGTGCATTCACATTCTTCAGCAGGATGCTGGAGGTACCGCTGTTGAGGGTTAGGTTAACGCCATTCAGTCTGAACACCAGATTGAGACGCAGAATGCTGCTGTCCAGGGTGAGTTGCCGCTGGTTGGTTGTGCTGGAAAGGAAATTGTTGGCGGTTACGGTTTGCCCGTTGGTGTTGAGATTACCGGCAATAAAATTGAGGGTCTGGCTCCCTGTGAGGGAATCGAGAAGAGTCCAGGCTCCTCCGTTGCCCATAAAAATGATGGAGTCACCAAATACCTGAGAACCACATTGGATGGTATTACCGGCATGGTTCGACAGGAAGCGCATTCTGCCAGTGATATTGCCGTTGATTGCCGTATCGAGCCTGAGAGAGCCAAAAATATTGAGTTCACTGCCACTATAATGTAAAAAAGTGGGATTGCCGGCAAAGCCCAGCCACTGCATGTTATGGCATTCGGCAAATGTTGAATCTATTCTTACCGTGTCGGTAACTGTATTGAAAGAATTCTGGTCGAAGAAAACATTGTCGCGCCAGGTGGGGATGCAGGCGCCACCGGTGCCTCCGCTGGAATAGGACCAGTGGTAGGGATCCCACCACAACCCTGTGCCGTTTACCCAGTAAAGATCCACCGGTCCAACCGGAGTGATGGTCCAGTTTACGTTGTTGCCCATGTCGGTGGAGTTGACAGCCATGTAGGTTGCGGGTCCCTGGCCGATGCAACCCTGAAGTTCCACGTTGTTAAGGGTGGCCTGGGGAGAGAGGCAATGGAGTGTCCAGCTGGGAGCCGGGGGATTAACCGGAGAAAAGTTGGTCATCACAATAGGCTTGAAACAGTTTCCCGGGGCTGAGATATGATTGAAACGCTGGATGGTGGTGTTTTCAAATTTGTAGGTGTGACCCTCAGTAAGCATAAGGGAATCGAAGAAATAGCTGCTTAGGAAATTGCCATCCCCTTTAAAGGTGCCCACATTGATTCTGCAATACAGATTGGACAAATTGAGAGCCGCAAAGGAGAATTCGTGGGTAAAGGTAACATTATGAAAATCAACAGTATCGGGTATGGTTTTCAGGTTTCTGAAATCCACAAATCCCGGAGCCAGAAATATAAGTTCGGAGCCTGAAGCGAGGAACGTAAGTGAATCGTGAAGCACTTCCCAGGCACCCTGGGTGCCGTTGTTTTTAACAGTGGCATTCACCAGGTTCAGCTTTCTGCCCGAAGGGAGCACAGAGGAAAAGGTACCCATCTGTACCAGTTTTTCTTCGGCATTAATATAGCCATGTTTAAATATAAGATTTCTCAGAACATTAAGGGAGTCCACTACACGCCAGCTTCCCCCACGCCCTTCGAAGATGGCATCCTCATAGAACCAGTTGTTGGCGGAAACCAGTATATGCCCTGTATCGGAAGCTTCAAACCAAACCTTTCCGTCAAATCTGTTAAACATGGTGGTGTCAAATATTACAGATCCCCAGAACCAGATGGCATTGAATTGATCCCCGGAAAGCACTGCACCCTGCAGGGTATCGCGCCAGGTCATGGTATGGCAGGTGGCATTCATCAGGTCGACAAAAACGGTATCCGAATGATTTACAAAGGAGTTCAGGTCGAAGAATACGCTGTCGAGGGGAGAAGGGACACAAGCGCCACCTGGTCCTCCGCTGGTGAGAGACCAGTGCATCACATCCGACCAGTTTCCCTGTCCGCCTACCCAGTAAAGGTTTTTGGAAGTCGGGGAGGTGAAATTCCAGCCGGTATT
>CAZJZF010000285.1:0-4135 GCA_964550385.1 uncultured Lentimicrobiaceae bacterium
CAGGATTTAAACTATGCATACATTGTTACGGATGAAGAAGCCAGGAAATTTGTAGCCGGTTTCTACGACTACATTTTGCAGCAGACCAGGGTGTTTTTACAGAAGATGGACAAAGGAGAGATTGAGATTACCCATGATTTTTACCTGAAAAAATTCCAGCTTTCCAATCCCATACTCAACTTCGATTATATCCTTTTTGATGAAGGGCAGGATGCCTCAGCGGCCATGCTGGATGTTTTCTTCAGGCAAAAAGCCACCAAAGTGATTGTGGGCGATACGCACCAACAGATTTACGGGTGGCGTTTCGCTGTAAATTCACTTGAAAAAGCGGACTTTAAAACCTTCCAGCTCTCCAACAGCTTCAGGTTTAGCCAGCACATAGCCAATCTTGCCATGGCCGTGCTGGATTGGAAGGGTCATATTGGAATTGATGCACCATTCCAAATCACAGGGCAAGGGACAGGCGGAAAAACCACTTCCAAAGCCATCATTGCCAGAACGAACCTTGGACTTTTGGTTAAAGCCATAGAGTATGTGACAGAGAAAAGGAACATCAAAAATCTCTATTTCGAAGGGAACATCAGCTCATATACCTATGCAGACGACGGCGCTTCACTGTATGATGTGCTGAACCTTTACAATTACAACCATAAACTCATCAGGGACAGTCTGATCAAAGAGATGAGAAACATTGAAGAACTCGAGGAGTATATCAAAAAGACAGAAGATGCACAGCTTGCCATGATGGTAGAAATTGTGAAGGAGTATGGGGACGAAATCCCTGATATTATAAAATCCATCAAGAAGAAACATCTCGAAAATGACAACAGGGAGCAGGCTGAAATGGTCTTTTCGACTGTTCATCGTTGCAAAGGCATGGAATACGATGTTATTCAGATAGCCAATGACTTTCTGAATGAAGAAAAGCTGATTAATCTCACGGCTGACAAAGAACCGGACGAATTGAATATTGCAAAATTGAATGAGGAGATAAACCTTTTGTATGTTGCCATCACCAGAGCAAAAAACAGTATTCAGATTCCGGAAGCACTGATGCCTGCCGATTTTCCTGCGTCGAAACAGATTCACATATTGCGTGATGCCCAAAAAGTGGAGATTCATATTCAAAAACCGCTTGCCAACCCGAAAAAAAATGCAGCAGGAAATAACATTGCTGAGAAAGCTTACTCAGTGCAGGAAATCAGAACAAAGCACACATCAGCCTACAAACCCTGGACGGAGGAACTTGATGACGAGTTAACGGTTTTATATTGCGAAGGTGTAAATGTAAAGGATTTGGCAAAGCACTTCGGCCGTACAAAAGGGGCTATTCGCTCGAGGATAAAGAAGCTGGAACTCGAAGAGCTGTATAGATAGTTGGCTATTGGCTTTTGGCTTTTGGTTATTAGCCTTTGGCGGTTTTGTATTATTCTAAAAGCCAACAGCTAACAGCCAACAGCTAACAGCCAACGGCCAACAGGCGAGGCCGAAGGGGTGGCTGAAATCCATTCTACCCCCTCAGCCAGTCAACATTTACCTTCTTCAAAAATCCGTCATCCAGGCAGGTGGTTAAAAGGCCCAGGTAATTCAGCACCGACCGGCACTCTGCTGCGTCGAAGGTTCCGGCGGGGAACATGGTCAGGGCTTCTCTTTCGGAAAGTCTGGCGAAATCGTACAGGGTAACTTTTCCCGCACCTTTGGACGGAATATCCGGTTTCGAAGTCTCCAGGAGTTTAGCTTTGGTGCGGAGTTCCAGCAGATGGGTTGCCCTTGAGTCTTTCATCAACCGGTGAAAGGTCTCATCGGGCAGGTTGCTAAGGTGTCCGATCTCACTGATTCCCTGCGTTTTAAGCCATGCTGTAAGTTGTTTTCCGGCGTTTTGGAGGATGGTGACGGGAAAAGGATGAAACAAGGTACAGGGTATTTTCGTGCCTGTGCTGAAGAGTTCGGTTACAGACAGGTTGTAAATTCCCTGGGTTTTGTCAGGAATATCTTCCCCGAATACAACCTCTACCTGCCAGGCATCCGCAGCAGCCAGCAGCGGGTCGGTCAGTACCTCTTTGGTAACGCTGATTTTTCCTTCGTCATCAAAGGGTATGTTACCCGCCTTGATTTTCACAGATCGGATACTCAGTCCCTGTTCACCCCGGGTATATTGTATGAATGGGGTAACCCCTTCATATACATCCAGGTAGATTAATTGTAAGAGCTGTTTAATGTCGAGGGTTACATCGCTCATTGCACCGATCTGAAATGAATTTCTACCTCGCCATAGATGTTTGTACTGTTTGAGGAAGCAGCGCCGCTTTCCGTTGCCTGTTTCACCATCATCCGGGCAGCGGGCAGTTTCAGCGATTTCAAGGGTTTGCCTCCCAGCACATCGATTTTCTGAAGAAAGGTGGAAGGAAGCTTTGCTGAGGGAATGGCGGATCCTGCTGTAACCGGATCATCTCCGGCTTCAGTTGTCTCCCTCACTGAAAATGAAACCCTGGCCAGTATCTTCCCCCGGTCCACCTGAATCTTCGGCACACCGTTGCGCACCATATTCCTGATCTGTTGCAACTTTTCAGAAGCAAGGAGCAACGATACCTGCCGAACAACCGCCTGATAGCCTTTTTCTGTAATCACGCCGCCTGCATAGTCCGCATTCTTTTGCATGCCATATCCGCAGGCAACAAACACAGGAGGATGTTCATTGGGTTCAGGTCGGTAGGGCGCTCCTTCATACAACGTACAAAAGGGTTCATCCGGTGCAGGGAACAGCCTCTGCAGACCGGCTTCAATCTCGTCGGGGCTGATAAAGCCGGCCGCCACCTCTTCGGGCGAACGGCCGGCAATATCTGAAATCAATGCGATTTTCTCCGATTGCTCCTCCTGGGCAGTGAGAATCGCATCGAAAGTTTCACGGATTAGGGTGGATACAAATTCCGCAAGCCCCAGTTCCGGTATTTTTTTTTCGTCTGGCATTTTTCAGGCTAAATTTCAACATTCAAAGGCAGGTAATCGGTCTTGAACTGCAGTTTTACCCCCCCGAAGATGCTGATGTTGGTGCCCGAAGTGTCGGTGCTGGAGGTATTGGCTGTTTTTACTGTAATCTTCTTGCCACTTCTTACCGATGGACCGGTAATGAAGCCAAGAATCCCTGAAATTCCCACCGATCCTGTTTTTTCCCTCTCATAATTGCTGGTAGTTTCATGATCAGCATGATATTCCCAGGTGTTGAAAGTAAGACGGGTTTCCAGATAACCGTTTTCCACCACCAGACGCAACATCCCCTGGCGCAGAATAGCCTTGAGCATGTCATATTTGTTGGCTGCGATTCTCTTGGCAGCAGCATCCAGCAGCAGATCCCACTTGCCGGTGCCATTGGTAAGTTTTTTCAGCTCGTCGTTGGCGGCAAAGGTTGGCTGGGTAACACCAGGATTGTCGATTTTAACCGCATTGTTCAGAATTGTGGCATCATCGGCATTGAGCTTGTAGCCCACATCGAAACGCGGTTTGTTGGGGGTGGTTGGAGAAGGGAGGGAACTGATAAACTGCATGAGCTCCGCTCCTGTAATGTCATCTTTTGTCTGATTGATGTAATCAGACAGTGATTTGGAAGCTTCTTTCACCATCATCAGGTAGGTTTCCTGCTGCCTGATGTTGGCGCTGATAAGGGCGTCGAAGGTATCACCGATCAGTTGGGCGGTGAACTCCGGAAATCCGATGTCGTCGAGGCGCGAAGCCTGACCAATGGCTGATTGTGGCATAATGGATAGTGTTTAGTGATTGAAATAAGATTAAATACGGTGTAAAGATAATATCCAAAATTGCCTTTTCGACCAAAAATGTGAATTATTAATGAAAATTTATGAATCTCTTTAGAAGTTTGTAAGGTTTGTAAAGTTTATAAGGTTTTTAAAGTTTATAAGGTTTATAAGGTTTGTAAGGTTTGTAAGGTTTTTGAAGTCTGTTTAGAAATATACCTCAACTCTCCTTTACATCAATACTCACACTCGCACTGCCCTGCACCTCACTCCCGACTCCTCAATACTCACACTCAAACTCACACTGTCACGCACCTCACCCCCGACTCCTCAATACTCACACTCAAACTCACACTGTCACGCACCTCACTCCCGACTTCTCAATA
>CAZJZF010000286.1:0-4127 GCA_964550385.1 uncultured Lentimicrobiaceae bacterium
TACGGTTTGACGAGGGGGCAGGGGGGAGCCTAACTCCCCCCGCTCTACTCTACTGCCTTTGTGGCAGTCTGATTGTTTGGCATATTTCGGAGTGGACTCAACTTTAGCCTTTGCACTTTAGCCTTTGCACTTTAGCCTTTTACTGCTGCAGCACCTTGTCTTTGGGATGGGTGATGATGTACGAGAAGATAAGGGTTTTCGATTCCCTTGGGGCAAGCTTCAGGTTCCAGGTAAGGGCACCGGTTTGTTCGTTGAGTTCTGCTCCACCCAGGGTTTCCTTCGACCATTTTACCTTTATTTCATCGGGTACACCGGATACAGGGATCTGGTCCTCTACCTGGATCTCCACTTTCTCATCACGTTTGTTCCTGATGGTGACTTCAATAATTACCTCCCTTTCGATATTGTTGCTGAGGGTACGGTCGATCTCCTTGTCCTTGGTTTTTTTGCGGGTGATGCTGAGCCCGGGGTCGCGGCCGAAGGAGATGTTCAGGGTGTCAAGAATCACATTGGGATTGATTTGTGTTCCGCCAAGGATGGTGTTCTGGAAATACACATTGGCCAATCCTGGCAGCAGGTTCAGTTTTTCCCATCCGGTAAGGCGGGCAACCAGATAGGCTTCCTGTTCAAGTTTGGGCACAACATAGTGTTTATACTGGGTTGGAATCGACTCCTCCATGATGGTTACCTGCTGTGGTTTGCCATCGGAATTGATGGTGTAAGGAATTTCGATGTCGAATTCCACGTTCGAGAAATTTACACTTTGTGCGGTATATCCTGATGCATACTGGGCTGCAGGCACCGGGGCTTTCGCCTTCTTTTCAAGGGCAAGTCCTTCATCTTTAGATGATTCGCGTACATTATCGGTTACTACCACAACACTCTGCAGCTGCGAAATGGCCAGGTTCGAAGTGGCTCCCTGCGTGTAGTTCATGGGCTGGAAATAACGGAGTATCCAGGGGTTCAGGTATGGTTTGGCGTGTGAACGCTGTGGGTTGAGGGTGGAAAGCACCAGTTTCACCTCTTTCCAGTCTTCGCCTGTATTCTGGGTAATGCTGGCCTTGTACATCAGGCTTACCGGCGAGCTGCTGTTTTCGGCGCGCAACTCATACGAGGGGGTCCAGGAGGCATTGCTAACCAGATAGTTGATGGAAATGCTGCCGCTGGTGGCTGCTTTGGCATTCACTGTTACCACTACCTGATAACTGTACGATGCCTGGGTTACATTCTCCTGCTCCAGTTTGTACTTGTAGTTTACCAGTTCATTGATCCGGGCAGCCAGTTCCGAGCGTTTTTTATTGAGATTCTTTTGCTGAATTTTAATCTCTATGATCTGTGCATTGATTTCATGAATTTTCTTCCGGTAGAACTCCATTGCCTGCATGAAAAGGGCCAGGCTGTCGGTTTTCCCTTCGCCGGTAAGCAGCTTGTTGCGCTCCAGCATCCCCTTCTCTGCCAACCAGGCATTCAGCTTAAAGTTGATTCCTTCGGCCTCAAAGTCGATTTCCGTCAATGAATCCTGTGCAAGCTCTATCTTCCTCAGCAGCGACTCTGGCACGGCGTTCTCTTTTTTCATTCCGGGAGGTGTGTATTCGGTGTTGTAACGTACACTCAGAATTACGAAGTTCCCTTTGCCACCCGCCTGTAAGCTGCCGGTGTTCAGAGTGGGCGATACCCCTTCGAAAATGACATCTGTGGTACCGCTGGCCAGGCTCACAGGGGCTGTGCGAACAACCTGCGCACCTCCGAGAAATACGGTTACTTTCTCAATTTTCGAAGTTACCTTTTTGGGTTCATTGGCATGAACCGATAGTACAAAGCTTGTGCTGATCAGCAGCAAGAGGAGAATTCTCAATTTTTTCATTGTGATATTGTTTTGTGTTTTGATAACTTACACCTCAGGGGCAAAAGAGTTCAGGGAGTCTGTAAAGTTCTTAAAGTTTGTAAAGTTAGTAAAGGTTTAGCATGTTGAGAGAGTTTAGAGTGTTGAGAACTCAACTACCTCAACTTTTATTTGGAGCATATCGGAATGGAACCGATGACCTTCTGACGGCCAGTCTATAAAAACGATCTTATAGTGCTTTTTATCTGCATAAAATTAATAACTAACACATTAATTTGAGGTGTCGTTATTTGAATACAACACCTCAAAACAACACTTTATAACTCCCATTTACCGGTTCAGTGTACGGAAATACTTGAACGAGAAACGGAAGGCGATGGAGTATCCGTTCTGGGGCATACGGTATTAGTTCATTCCATCAGGCACCGGATCGAATACCCGTTGTTTTTGTCGCTTACGTTCCTGATCACCACCGTGTTGCTATGGCTAATCTCCCGGTACCATGCGGTGTCGGCAGATTGCCCGGTGGTGGTCCACCATCTTCCTGCAGCCCCATATTGGTAGAAACCGTAACTGTTGTTCCGGTAACCCCCTGCCAGCGCTGTGAAGCCGCTGGCGTTGGTGGCGCCGTTGTTGGGGTTGTTCCAGTGCACCCATCCGGTATCCTTCAGGGCAGCCCCGGCGAGGTTGAGGCCCCCCAGGTAATCGGTGAGCACGGTCCAGTCAGTGTCGTTGGGCACACGGTATCCGTGGGGACAGATCTTCGGCATGTTGGCAGCATACCAGTTATAGAGCAGGCCGGTTTGTGCATGGTAGGTTGCTGAATCGTGGTTGTACCAGCATTTCGCTTCGGTGGTCAGGTTCGACCAGTTCGGTCCCAGGGGGACCGAGGGGATGTTCACTCCGTCATAATCCCGTGTGGACCTCAGGTTCTGCTTCAGCCAGACCTGGGTTCCGATATGGATCGTGTCATAGAAGTTTTCGTCGAAATCATACACCGGGTACGGGTGGGGAGGTACATGGTAGATCACCGGGTTTCCGTAGGAGACACCTGCATCGTTCAGGGCATACGATCTGACATAGTAAGTAGCATAGGGTAAGAGGCCGGTAAGGATGGAGGTGAACGAACCCAGGCCGCTTCCATCCAGGGTGGTGTCGCTGAAAATGGTGGGGTTAGGGGAATGGCTGTAACAAATCCCGCGTGCAATGACCGGGGAGCCCCCATCTGCCCAGACACTCCCACCGGACAGGGCGGTGGTAGGGGTAAGGGTCGTGACCGAGTCAGTGGTCATGTTATCGGGTTTCAGGGTTGGAACGACATTGGTATCTGCAACGCACCTGATGCTCAACCCATAATACTTGCTCCAGTAGGCGCTGGTCACTGAGGCATAATTGTAGAGCATGGTGCGGTACAGGGCGTTTGAGGATGAATAGGTATCGGACGTCCACCATACACCGGTTGTGCCTAATCCATTATAACTGTCGGCATGGTAGATGTACCCTCCCGGCAGTGCAGTAAAACCGCTTACATTGGTGGCCCCGGTATTAGGGCTGGTCCAGGCATTTCCGGTTTGCTTCAGCGCCCCTCCGGCAACCGTTACACCACCGAGGTAATTGATTAGGGTGATCCAGTCGGTGTCGCTGGGAACATAAAAACCCTCGGGGCAGAGATTTCCACCATTCACTGCATACCAGTTATACAGGGTGCCGTAGATTTTACCGTAGGTGATGGAGTCGTTCTGGTAAAAGCTCCTTGCCGGGGTTGTAAGATTATTCCATACATTAGAGCCTTTCACAAAGGGGATGGAGACGCCGTTCATATACCGGGTTGTCCTGAGATTTTCCCTTAGCCAGAGCTGGCTGCCGATCTGGACCGTGTCATAAGGATTTTGGTCCCTGTCGCGCGGAGGGAAAAACTTCATGGGCAGGGTGTTGAAGTGGACAAGACTTCCGTAGACAATCCCGACGGCATTGATGGCAAATGCCCTGGCATGGTACAGGGTGTCCGGGAGCAACCCCGTGAGGACTGCGCTGAAGGTACCTGTGCCGGTACCGGTGATGACGGCACTGTCCTGTATGGTAGGATTGGAGTGGTAACCCCAGCAGATGCCGCGTGCCGTCACCGTGGCGCCACCATCCGTGCTTACCGTTCCACCTATGGTCGCGGTGGTCTGTGTCCGGTTGGTAACCTGCCCCGTGGATACCGTGGGCAGGGAGTCGGGGAACCAGCTGCTGTCGGCAATGCAGCGAACGGAAAATCCGCTGGAATATACGGAGTTGCTCA
>CAZJZF010000287.1:0-4127 GCA_964550385.1 uncultured Lentimicrobiaceae bacterium
AAAGGTCGAATCCAGATTGAAGGTCGGATCTCCCTGCATCGGTGCGTAAAGAGGAGAGTTGTGGTTTGCGAGACACTCCCAGGATCCGAAGAAAACGTAGGTCATCAGGTTGAAGTGGTCGAGAAGTGGAATCACCGCGCTCCATTCAACATTTGCAGCATTGGCAGGAGATGCTCCGAAACAGGAGGTTAGCAGAAGCTGTTTTCCGAGCTGGATCTCCAGACCGTCCAGTGAATCCCGAACTTGCTGCAACAGCAAGGTGAAGTTGGCTTTATCAGCTGGCGTTCCTCCGTTGGGGGCATACCCGGGATACTCCCAGTCGAGGTCAACGCCGTCGAAATTGAAGGAATCGACCAGGCGGTTGCATTCCGAGGCAAAAAGAGCCCTTTTGCCGGCATCGGCTGCAATACCCGGGAAATTCGTCGACAAGGTCCAGCCGCCAATGGAAACCAGCACTTTCACGCCGGCATTGTGTGCCCTGTCGATGAGAGAGGTATTGGGATAATAGGTGGGCGGGGTGGTGCTCCAGTTGATCTGACCCAGCAGCAGGTTCTCGTCGGCCCATGCGTCGGTGGAGGTGATCAGTCCGCTTGCTTCGGGTTTGAAGAAAGCATAGTTGATAATGGAGTAACTCTGGTATTTGATGGCGAAGGGATCCACCACTTTGGCACGGTCGTACCATTGCCAGTTGGGGTAATAGCCAATCACTGTGCGACAGGGTTGTGCAGATAGCTTAATGCCAGCGGGTAACAGCATTACAGAAAAGAGGAAGTAAAAGAGTGCTTTTTTCATATGACTGCGTTAGAAATCCTGCTGTAAAAATAGAAGAAATTTCGGCGGATTTCTGAGACCTTCTGCATAATCCATCGAACTAGTTTTTGATTTATCTGCTATAATGTTATATCCTCGACACTTATAGCGTAGAAATCTATTGCCAGAGGTAAGAATAGAACACAGATGACGCTGATCTATTATGATTCTACTGATTTTTCCACAATAGGATCATAGGTTTATTCTATTTGTCTAATTTACTTTGTTTCATTGTGGTTTAAAAAATCGAAAAGAAAATTTTCACGCAGAGAACGCCAGGAACCGCAGAGTCCGCTGAGATTTCTCCAAGAGTGAATATTCCACTCTGCGAACTCTGCGTAAACTCTGCGGACTCTGCGCGAAAAAAAACTCAGTACTAAGAGTTATATTCAGAGGATTGATGAGTAAATGAATTTCTTTAACAATTCTGCAGAGATTGGCTTGCCGTGCCCGGGTAAAAACCAGCTACAGCCAGTGTCCAGCAGCACTTTCCATTGCTGTTTCATCAAACGAATGTCATCCGCAAACGGAGGCATCACCCTTCCCGGAGCCAATCCAAACAGGGTATCCCCTACGATGGCAATTTCGTCATCCACTATCAAAGTGATGGAATCTGAAGAATGTCCGGGGGTAGGAATAATCTCCAGGCTTACCCCTTCATGTTCAAAGGTAAACCTCTCTTTCACAAGAATATCTGCCTCAAATGGAGCATGCCCTGTAAATCCGGGACGCAGCTTCCGGCCCAGCCAAACTACAAACTTTGCCCACCAGGTCACCCCATTCGGAATGGGTGTATATCCCTGCTTCACAGTCTCTTTCGCACTTTCCCCGATGATGATTTTACAACCGAACTTATCCTTCAAAAAGGCTGCATTCTGGCAATGATCGAAATGGGTATGCGTCAGTAGGAGGAAGTTGAGGGAGTTGAGGTGGTTGAAGTGGTTGAGGATTATTTTGCGGTTAAGGCTGATTCCTGTATCAACCAGGATTCTGATGGAGCCAGCTTCTACCAGCCATACATTGGCACGGTCATTCAATACCTGAACGACACGATAGCCTGATTGGGTTGTAAAATTTTTCATCTTTAAGAGAGCTTTTTTATAGAACGCTGATAACGCGGATTATTATGATTTTCACTGATTAATAATATCATTGATTTCCTGTTTTCAGATGTTCTTTTTTTTCAAAAACCGATTTCTCGCTGAAATTTCGCTGAAACTGCGCTGAAAGACGCTGAAAAAGATCAACTACAGACTTCTGAGAATCTGTTACAAATTAAATCAGCGTATATCCGTAACATCCGCGTCATCAGCGTTCTACAAAGTGTCGGAATAAAAGAACTATATGAATATTGGTCATTCCTGAAACAGGTTTATGGTTTGGCTCTCATTTCAAAATAAATCGCCAAAGCATTATCGATCGGATGGAACCGTACTATTTCAAATCCATTCATCATCAGCCAATTCTGTAAATCCTGAAGTGATACGAACAACTCCTCCTCACCTGCCTTCAGAATCACATGAGTTTCGGCGTTGGCTTGTTGGTTTTCCGACAGAGGAATCTGAATTGTACCCATCAGCTGCTGGTTATTAATTAAAAACTGGACACCTATTGCCTCTATGGTCTTTCCTGCAAAAGGCCATTCAACATAACAATCCTCGACATACAGTCCGGTAAATGCACCCAGCACACCTTTCGGATCGCGAGGCGAAAAGTCTCCATTTTCTTTCATGATGGCAAAAGGGCTTTCCTGAAATCCTGGTCCATCGATGGAAATGGGGTCATAATTCAGTTGACCGGGATGGGTGATGAGTGATGCTGATCCAAACTTGATTTTTATTCCTGATGTTCCAATTTCAGCCCAGGGCATGCAGATTTCACGGATTTCGGACTGAAGGGAGTTTTCTGTGGAATAGGTAAGATCATCCACATAGGCAAGTATCCTGGCAGGAGCAGGTTGGCCCTGACTGTTCAACAGGATTGAGCCGGTTTTCGGATCACGTTGTTGCAATATCTTTGGTGAAACCACCAGGGCAATCTGTTCGGTATCAAATACCGCATTCGCCGTTGGCTTTGAGGCACTTTTTAGTCTTTCAATGTCGAGATCATAGCCATCATCTGCCATAACCATTTCCAGTTTCATCAGGTCATTCTCCTTTATAGCCTGCTGCCAGTTGGCGTATCCGGGAATCTCCAAAAGATCCTCATCATTGGTCTGGTTTACGGTTTGCCAGAAATCAAACCAGGCGGCTGCGGAGTTGTCAAACGGCTCATCCAATCTATCGAAATAGTTTTTGTACCGAAACTCGTAATTCAGGGTTACCGGTACTTCAAGCATCTTAAGGTTGTTGGTACAGGGTGTAAAATTAACCCCAAATGTACCCTCAGGGTGGATGAAAAGGAGCGGATGTCTGAGGGCTACAAGAACCATTGAATAAAATCCACCTGTATTGCTGGTAGAGAACTGAAAATCTCTGTAAAAGAGGGTTTTATAGTTCTGAAGGATGGGATCCTGGGTCCAGCCGGAAACTTTCTGAAAATCCTCGTAGGAGACCACAGCCTCCAGGGAGGGATAAAATACGGTTCGTTTTTCCCGATGATACTCGCACATGCAATTCTCGTAGTCCCATGTGGTATCTGCAGGGTTTTTCACGGGGTTATTGTCGATCTGTTTTGTCAGATTTTTCTTTGAAAAATCAGTATCGAACCTTGCCAGCCAAAATACCCAACCGTTTCTGGTATCGCGGATCGTATCGTTAAATTTCATGGTACCTCCAAACCAGCCAAACCCAAACAATTTGCCATCGTGTATGGCAATGGCTTTCAGATAATCAGTCCCTCCACCCCCCGCTGCCCAGGTTTGCAGAATTTCCCCTTTGGGATTGAACTGGAAGATGTAGGGATCTGTTCCGCCACTGGAATACACCGTGGATCCCGGCCCGTTTTGTGAAGCAATCTCACCCCCGTAACCCTGTCCGGCCAGCCAGATGTTTTCCTGCCTGTCGAGAATGAGCCGTTCGTTGTACATCGTTGCCTTGCCTTTGATGCGGTTCGACCATTCGAGCTTCCCCTGGCTGCTGATTTTCGAGATGCACGTGAGCGAATAGCCGGAAACGGTGACCAGGAACACATCGCCCTGGCTATTGGCTGCAATGGAGGCACCTCCGCCGACTCTGTATGAGCCCAATGAGTCTGTAATCCATTCAAGTTCAGCCTTTTTATTGAGCTTAAAAGCAAACCCAATGGAATTGTAATCGGGTGTCTCCAGGGTGCGGTCTCCGATTCTGATGGTATTGTTGAAACCTCCTGTAGCTATT
>CAZJZF010000288.1:0-2548 GCA_964550385.1 uncultured Lentimicrobiaceae bacterium
TTAACCTGGTGTACAGTTATCCGGGGGATTATATGAAATACCTGAATCCGCAGTCCTTCTCCCAGATCTATCTCGAAACCTCCGATTCGGCCACCGGGGTAAATTTCTTTCTGGCCAATACCGGGCACATGATGAACAAAAAGCTGCTCGATATCGGGCACAATGGCGATCCCCACATGCTGTGGCTGTTCGACGGGGGCAACATGACACCCAATCCTCCTGTGTGGAACTACGACAGCACCAAAATCGAAAACCCAGCCCATGCCAGAGTGGGGCTTACCAGCCAGCACATCGGGGCATTAAACCTGTATCCGGCGGTAGCTTTCAACGGCGCCTGCCATGCCGGGGTACCCAAATATGTGCTGGTAGAAGGGGATATCGCAGCCACTTTCGGCAACACCCAGAGTTTTATCCGTTTTTATACAATGAGCGATACCTTCAGCTTTGCATTGTCGATATTGAAGACCGGAATAACGGGATATTTTGCCCCATGTGGCGCCAACAATGCCAACGACCAGGGAGAAGAGGTGTACAACGCTTTTCTGTTCAATGAGCCGCTGGGTGACATTCACAAACGCAGCATCGATGGTGTGGTGATGGGCTTCCTGGGCAACCGCCCCAACCTCAGGCTCTTCTCCGAATGGGGCACCACTGCCGGCTCCGATGTGCTGCCGTCGGGCACCTTTAACCCGTCGCAGTTTTCGGGGGCAAGCTCCATGCTCGGTGGAAAAGCCAACCGAATCTATTTTGGCTGCCCCAAATATAACCCTTACGCCTACCATTCATCCGATTCCCTGAAAATTGCCCGCAGTACCATCGACTCCATTGGACCCAATACCATCGACATCAATATCAATTTCAAAAAGCCTAATGGATATACCGCCTATTTCCCGGTTTGGGACAAGTTCCACCACGGCAAAACCCGCATCTATCTGCCGGTGGAGCTACCCGCCTGGTGCAACGACGTGTCATCACTTTCGGTTTTAAGTTCCAACGGCATGTACGATATGGTGATCCATGCAGTGGAACATCATCTGGGTAAATCGATTGTTCATATAGAGGTGGATATTCCCGCCGATATGTACGATGCCATCAGTTTCAATATGAAGCTCAGGGCCAATGTATTTATGAATATTAAGGAGGAAACTGCCGATCCGGGGATGGTTGAAGTGTTTCCCAACCCTGCAAAGGATCATCTCAGCATCAGATTCACGAATCCACAGAATTTTAATTATACCCTCTCACTATTCAATAGCAGTGGTTCAAAGGTATTGGTCAGAGAAGACCTTTTTGGCCAGGATGCCGTTATCCCCCTCAGCGGACTAAGGCCAGGGCTCTACCTCTACAGACTCACAGCTCCCGGAATGCCGGAAAGCAAAGGGAAAATTATCATTCAGTAGAAGCGGCAAGCATTTTAAGGAAAAGATAATCAGGATATTATGGAGTTATATAATCCAACATGTTTTCTGGATTTACTGTGATGAAGGTTGAGTTTTGATAATTGTTCATGAAAACCGCAGGTGGTTTAGCCATTTTGTCTGAATTCCACTTGAATTCACAGGCAAGAAGATGACCATTCCGTTCAACCACAAGATCGATTTCCTGCTGATCATACGTGCGCCAGAAGTAGAATCCTGCGTTCTCTTTCCTGTAAATACTGTATTTCAAAAATTCCGAAATGGCATAATTCTCCCATAATTTCCCAGCATCATCTCTCGATGTGAGGTTGCTGAAGTTTGATATCAAACTATTTCGAATACCGTTATCCCAAAAGAAATATCTGGGTGTTTTTGAGTACTCTTTTCTTAAATTCCTGCTGAATCCCGGAAGAGAGAAGAGGATGTAGGTTTTTTCAAGGATATCCAGGTATCGCTGAACGGTCTTTACATTCACTTGTAGATTAGAAGCTAATTCGGAATACGAAATATCATTACCAATCTGAAATGCTATCAACCGTAAAAGCTTATTGATAAACACAGTGTCTTTTTGATTATCAAGTGCCAGAATGTCTTTCAGAAGGTATCCGTTTTTAATGGAGATGAGAATATCTGTCTTATCCCTGTCGGTGCTTGATGTAATTACCTGAGGGTAGCTGCCATAGATCAGCCTGGATTCAAGATTTGTTCTGAATGACAGAAAATCTTCAGCCATTTCTGCCTGAGAGAAAGGAAACAAATGAAGGAAATGGCTCCTCCCTGTCAGGGGCTCACCTGTCCGGTTTAGCAAATCCAGCGACGAGGACCCAGTAATAAAGATGGAAAGCTCCGGTATATGATCTGCCATCAGTTTAAGGCTTTGCCCGATGTGGGGGATCATCTGGGCTTCGTCAATAAAAAGGTAATCGTAACCCTGCACAAGTCTTTCAAGGACAGAAAGACGGCGTGATGACAATATTTCCATTGCATCCATATTATCACCCTGCACCAGAAGTGTTTTTTTATCTGATAATTTCATTCTGATGGCATTCATCAGTACGGTTTTTCCGATCCTTCTGGCACCAAACAGCCCCACAACATGGGATGGTTTCAGATGATCTAAAATTTCATTC
>CAZJZF010000288.1:2558-4109 GCA_964550385.1 uncultured Lentimicrobiaceae bacterium
TGGTTGCTATTGTTTTTAGAAAAAGGAATCAACAAAATTTCATTCTCAATAAATCGGGTTACCATGGTAATTGAAATTACGTAAATACAAGCAGGATGATACACAAATTAACGTAAATATGAGTAGCGAAATTACAAAGATTTTACTCAAATGATACCAAGGGGTAATTATTTTTTCAACAGGAATTTAAATATTAGTCCTTTTAAAGGATCAGTGGATTGCTTTTGGTATCTTGCAGCCAAATATTATTTTGTCACATGACCATCTGGAACGAGCGCTACGACCGGGAAGAATACGCCTTTGGAACCCAACCCAACGAGTGGTTTAAATCTGTGATCGATAACCTGAAACCAGGCCGTTTGCTGGTGCCCGGGGCAGGGGAGGGGCGCGACGCCGTGTACGCCGCCAAACTGGGCTGGCAGGTGGATGCTTTCGACCTGAGTGTTGTTGGAAAGGAGAAAGCGCTCCGACTTGCCACGGAGCTGGAAGTTGAAATTAACTATCAGGTGATGGATGTAGCTTATTTTGATAATGATAGAACGAAGTATGATATGGTTGCCATGGTATTTCTTCACCTTCCTCCTGAAGTACGAACGCCCTTCTATAACAAACTGCACCACAGCCTTCTTCCCGGTGGAAGGGTGGTGCTGGAGGCATTTAACCCTTTGCAGATGCCTCTCACATCTGGCGGTCCCAAAGACCCCGCCATGTTGCTTACCCCCGAAATCCTGCGATCAGAGCTTCTATATATCAACCCCATTGAGAATTTCCAGGCCAGAGTCCTACTCAATGAAGGTCCGCTGCATCAGGGCGAAGCGGAGGTGGTGAGGTATTTTGGGAAGGCATAGTGCTCGCGGAGTGAGCAATGTTCAAGCGTTCAAAGTTCGCTTCGCTCACATTCAAGCGTTCAAATGCGATGCCCTGAGCTGGTCCCTGAGCGTAGCCGAAGGGCAGTCGAAGGGTTCAAGGCAGCGGGATAATCTGTGCCATTCAAAACCTTATAAAATCTTTTAACCTCAGTAGACCAATGATACAGGCGACCAAACCAACCTTATAACCTAATGATTTAATGAACCTTATAAATCTTTGATATTCTCTGCATGGTTAAAATAGCAAAAAGAAACCTTATCAAACCAACCATCTTAGTAGCCAGATGGCAACCCGTAACCAACCTACCTTATTATTGTTTCGCCCCTACAGGGCTTATTTGGATGTGCCGGGTGTTATCCCGGGACTTCGCCCCGGGGTATATTCTGTTGTGCCTCCGGCGCATACGAGGTTTCAATGCGCTCGCATACACTTCCATGTACGCCTGAGGCGCCGCCCTGAGCACGGTCCCTGAGCGGAGCCGAAGGGACCTCAATTGAAGCATAGCCGAAGGGAAGGACTCGCGAAGGCACCGCATGAGAAATGGAGCCGAAGGTTGGTTGAAGGGAGCCATTATTCGCAGCCACCCATGAACCCTGTCGGCCCCTGCGTGTACCGGTAAATGAACTATTTTTGCCCTCCAATTCCTTCTGTATGCATATCAAAGAAAAACTCACCTTTCTG
>CAZJZF010000289.1:0-4106 GCA_964550385.1 uncultured Lentimicrobiaceae bacterium
CTGAGCATTTACCGCCTCTGGTCATTTGGCATTGTGAAAGGAAAAAAGTTTGTGGCGCGAACGCGCAAAAAAAGGAACGGTTAAAACATCTTCCGGATTTCCGATTTGATTGCCTGAATCGCCATTATTGTGGGGTAAAAATTTGATTCTGAAACCCTCTCCAATATCTTCCGGCACAAATCCAGGCCGTTCTCTCCCTCTTTCACCTCTGCCCCTGTTTGGTTGATGAGCTGAATCACCTCTTCTTTGGCTTTTTTCACCAACTCCCAGGCCTCATCTGAAACATAAAGTTGCTGGCTCATGTTGTGTTCAAACTCTTCGCGCACGGTCTGAAGCAATAATACCTGCATCTCGCCGGTTCCTGCGCCGGGCATCCGCAGACGCATCACCAGATTATCCGGAGAAATCCGGTCGAGGAGCAGAATAATCCGTTCGTATGCCTGCAGCCGTATCGGCGTAATGATGGCCGTATTTTTTCCCTTGAGCTTTGCCAGGTGCGCTCTGTCAAGCGATTCTATTTCCTTTTTGTGGAACTGCATCTCCCTCCTGTGGAAAAATCTGAGCATCAGCCACATAGCAAATACTACCAGGGCCGTGGGGATGAGATAACGCAATAATTCCAGCACAACATAAATATACGATTCCATAGGTATAAATTAAGAATGCAAAGGTCGGAAAAAATGTGTCACAGGTACCTATTTGCAAAAACAATCCATGAAAAACTATTCTGAACTGATGGGGTTGTTGGGCTTTAATGGAAATATTCTACTTTTGTCGATTGTCAATAAAAAAGCACGAGACTATGAATATCATTGCAGACCGCATCAACAGGATGGCGGAATCGGAGACTCTTGCCATGTCGAGAATGAGCCGTGAACTTACAGCTCAGGGGCATCATGTTATCAATCTTAGCATTGGGGAGCCCGATTTTAACACGCCCGATTTCATCAAGGAGGCCGCAAAAAAAGCCCTCGACCAGAATTTTACACGCTACACTCCTGTTTCCGGATACCCGGAGCTCCGACAGGCCATCTGTCGTAAATTCAAACGTGACAATGGCCTTGAGTATACCCCCGATCAAATTGTGGTTTCTACCGGTGCCAAACACAGTATTGCCAATGTGATGATGAGTTTGGTAAACGAAGGGGATGAAGTGCTGGTGCCTGTTCCGTACTGGGTATCCTACAAAGAGATCATAAAGCTTGCAGGTGGCATTCCGGTGTACATCCCAACTACCATCGAAAGCGATTTCAAGGTAACCCCCGAACAACTCAGGAAGGCGATCACCCCGAAATCGAAGGTTCTCATCTATTCCTCACCCTGTAATCCATCGGGAAGTGTATACAGCCGGGCAGAATTAGAGGCTATTGCAAATGTCATTGCCGATTTTCCCTCCATTTATATCATTGCAGATGAAATCTATGAACACATCAACTTCATAGGAAAGCACGAATCCATTGGGCAATTTGGAAACATTCGCGACCGTGTGATCACTGTAAACGGGGTGTCGAAAGGATTTGCCATGACCGGCTGGCGTCTGGGATTCATAGGAGCCCCACTGCCCATTGCCAAAGCGTGTGACAAGCTGCAGGGACAGATCACCAGCGGCACCTGCAGTATTTCACAGCGGGCTGCCATAGCCGCCATGGATGCCGATCCGGAAAAGACCCCTGAAATGGAGGAGATGAGAGAAGCGTTCAGGAAACGTCGCGATGCCCTGGTGGAGATGCTGAAAGGCATTCCAGGTTTTAAAACCAATGTTCCCGACGGTGCATTTTACCTGTTTCCGGATGTAAGCGAATGGTTTGGAAAGAAATACGGCGAAACAACCATCGCCAATGCCGGTGACCTGAGCATGTTCCTGCTGAACACAGCCCATGTGGCACTGGTACCCGGTGATGCGTTTGGCTCACCTGAATGTCTCCGCTTTTCCTATGCCACCTCCATGGAAGAGCTCACTGAAGCGGTGCGAAGGATCAAAGAGGCGTTACAGAAACTCTGCTGATGATACACCTGAAATCAGATGTTATGAAACTTTTTTCCGAAGAAGCCTTAACGGCCCTGTTCGATTCTTTCAGCAGGATGCGGGTGCTGATCATTGGAGACATTATGGTAGATGCCTATCTGTGGGGAACAGTCGATCGGATATCACCCGAAGCACCGGTGCCTGTAGTAGCGGTTACCCGGCGTAACAATCGGCTGGGGGGGGCTGCCAACGTTGCCCTCAACATCAAGGCTCTGGGTGCAACCCCCGTTTTATGCTCCATCGCCGGCAAGGATATGAGGGGCAGTGAGCTGCTGATACTGATGCAGGATGAGCACCTTGACAATGGTGGAATCCTCCAGAGCCCCAAACGGCTTACAACCACCAAGTTCAGGATTTTCGGCAACAACACCCAAATGCTGAGGGTGGATGAAGAGACCACCGAACCGCTCAGCCGCAGTGATGCCTCGGGATTTCACCAGATGCTTGAGGAAAAAATTACCCGTGAAACATGGGACGTTATCATCTTTCAGGATTACGACAAAGGGCTTATCAATCCGGAGACCATCGGACTGGTTACCGCGCTGGCATCGGCCCGTAATATCCCGGTTGCCGTTGATCCCAAGCGGAAAAATTTCACCTCTTACCGCAATGTCACCCTGTTCAAGCCCAACCTGAAAGAACTCAGGGAGGGGATGAAGACCGAGCTGGATCCGGGCTCTGATGCGTTCCATGCCATGGTGGAGCAGTTTCAGCAGCAGCAGAACATTGCCCGGATGATGGTTACTCTGGGGAGCGAAGGGGTGTATGTACGTGCCGGAGGTAAAGGGGAAACCCTACCGGCCCATCTCCGGAGTGTTGCTGATGTATCGGGTGCCGGGGATACTGTTATCAGTGTGGCATCCCTTTGCCTTGCCGCCGGGCTGGAGCCGCTGCAAACAGCAGCCATGGGGAACCTGGCCGGAGGTCTTGTATGCGAGGAGGTGGGCGTTGTGCCCGTAAACCGCGACAAGCTGCGACAAGAAGCCTCGAAACATCTTGTTTGAGTTTTGTTCCAAACAATGACGGTTCTGATATGTTATAGCATCAGACCGAATATTGAGCCATGCAACCGGAGATTTCAAACCTCAGACAAACCTATCATCTTGGTTCCCTCAGGCGGGAACAGCTGGATGAAGATCCTTTCCGGCAATTCGGGATCTGGTTTTCGCAAGCACATGAGGCAGGGATTGCAGAACCCAATGCCATGGTTTTGTCCACCAGCACCCCCCAGGGATTACCCTCTTCAAGAGTGGTACTGCTAAAAGATGTGAATGACCAGGGCTTTTCTTTCTATACCAATTTCAAGAGCAGAAAGGGGAACGAAATAGACACGAATCCGCATGTTTCGCTGTTGTTTCTCTGGCTTCCGCTTGAACGCCAGGTGCGTATTGAAGGGGTAACACATCGGATTTCCGACGCTGAGGCCGATGCCTATTTCAGGAGCCGTCCCGAAGGGAGCCGGCTCGGAGCCTGGGCTAGCGAACAAAGCAGCATCATCCCGGGCAGGGAAGTGCTGGATAAACGCCTGAACCATTTCCGCCAAACATGGCCAGATGGAAACATCCCCCGACCGGAGCACTGGGGAGGATACCGTGTTGTTCCACAACGTTTTGAATTCTGGCAGGGCCGAGACAATCGCCTGCACGACAGGTTTTTGTATTCCCGTAACGAAGGTAACTGGCAGGTTGACCGCCTGGCCCCTTAAATACTTACGGCCTAAGCCATGGAAGAAATCATCCCTCAGGAAGGAAAAAAAGCAAGGGTGGAAAAGATGTTCAACGACATCTCGGGCAGGTACGACCTGCTTAACCACCTTTTATCTTTCGGCATCGATCGCAGGTGGAGAAAGTTGCTCATCGGGGAACTGGCTGCGACCCATCCGAAAAGAGTGCTGGATGTTGCCACAGGCACCGGCGACCTGGCACTGGCGACAGCAAAAAATACAGCAGCTCAGGTTACCGGCACTGACATTGCGGGTAAGATGCTGCAAATCGCTGAGAAAAAAGCTTCTGCAGCGAGGCTCGCTGACAGGATAAATCTGGTACAGGCCGACGGTGAATCGCTCCCTTTCCCGGACAGC
>CAZJZF010000290.1:0-4103 GCA_964550385.1 uncultured Lentimicrobiaceae bacterium
GTGAGCACAAACTTTTAGCGAAGATATTTGATCTGTGATTTTGGGTTACCCAGTGCCGAAGACAGGTTATCCCGCCGGGTAATTTTTCAGGGGCTATCCATTAACAGCTCCCAAAGCAAAATTAACGCTATTCCGGTAAATCACAAGTCTCATCCCATGAAATCTGTCTGCTGATATCGTAAGCAATTACAAAGGTAACAAGTCTGCAAATGGAAAGATCCATTAGATATTGTGATGGTCTAATGCCACAAGACAATATTTTAACAAAGATAAGTGTCATTGTTGAAAAGATTTGGGGGAGCAATGGGAGATCAATTATAATCTCAGGGGGGCAATTTTAAAGCAGCGAAGGCCGGTCAAATGATCCGGCATATGGAAAAAGATACTTATGAAGAGAACATAAGGATCCCCCTGCGCAGATTCCAGGCAGGGCAAGTGATAAGGAAGGTTAGGAGGCGGAGCGAAGCGGAGTCACGGAAGCAGAGCGATTCGGGATTGATTTGTGGAATTGTAAATCAGGGGGTCTCCCGCAGGTGCGGGATCCTCTCTGATCCTCAAGCTGGAGTCCGGTCTGCTGTCCGCCTGGATAAAACGGCCCCATTGATCAGGCATCGCTGAATTAAAGATATTAGTTGAAAAATATTTTGCATATTTCAATCTATGTCCTTAATTTTGTGCTTTGAATTTAAAGCTATTGCCTTATGAAAACTGCAAATCAACAATTGCTGATCGAACAACTGGATCGAAAACTTGATCCGTTTAAGTCACTGGCATCTGCCACGATCCCGGAGAAAGGCTGGATCCATTCCATACGGTCTGCATTGAATATGTCACTCAGGCAACTTGGCGTCCGATTGAAGGTGTCGCCCCAAAGCATAAAAGAACTTGAAACCAGAGAAGCCAGCGGATCCCTGACGCTGAAAACCCTTAGAGAAGCTGGAATTGCATTGAACATGAAATTAGTATATGGCTTCGTCCCTATGGAGGGAAGTATCAGCAAGATGATCGGGAACCGGGCCCGGGAGCTTGCGAATGAGATCGTTACACGCGCTTCACATTCCATGAAACTTGAAGATCAGGGAAACCGTGAAGAGCGGCTTGCAAGAGCCATTGAAATGAAAACCAGGGAAATGATTGAAAAAATGCCGAGGCACCTATGGGATTGATATTGCATTACACCGAAGGTCAGACACCGATTGATGAGGATGAAAAAAGAGGCCTGCTCATTCCGTCCATAACAACCCGTGAAGAGCTTGATGAGTTTGAGCAACTGAGCATCGAACGCGCCGTGGAATGGTCAATCAAATGGAAATTCAGACAGGATGATATTCTTTCGGAACGGTTTATCAGGAAATTACATCAGAGGATGTTTGATGGGGTATGGTCTTGGGCCGGGGAATTCAGAAAATCAAACAAAAATCTGGGAGTCGACTGGCAAAAGATCCCGGTATCACTCAGGCAATTGCTCGATGATTGCCGGTTCTGGGCAAACCACGAAACCTTCCCGGAGGATGAGATTGCCGTAAGGTTTGGCCACAGGATTGTGAGCATCCATTGTTTCCCGAATGGGTCCGGAAGACATTCTCGGCTGATTTCAGACATCATTATCAGGAATATTTTCAAAAAGCCTGTGTTTACCTGGGGCAGCGTTGACCTGGCAAAACAAGGATTGCCAAGGGAAAGGTATATCCATGCAATTCGTGAAGCTGACAGGGGAAATATTGGGCCAGTATTGGAATTTGCCCGTTCATGAACAGATACCTGTCTTATTGAGTCCGGCTGGTTTAGAATCCCCCATTTCATATCTGGATTGTACCATTAACTCCCTGGCTGCATCTTCCGGCCTCAGGGGGAGCCCCAAAGCGGCAGCCATCGCATGTGCGATGGCTTCTGTTGTTTAGGAGGTTGAGGAAGTTTAGAAGGTTGAGATGGGGTTGAGTTGTTTAGGTGTTTAGTTGTTTAGTAAGTATATCTGTGGGATTGTTGAGGCGTAAATCAGGGGGTCTCCCGCAGGTGCGGGATCCAAGAGGGGGAGCCCTATCGGTAAAGAGGTCAAAACTGACCTCTTTTTTATTTTACCGCCTTCTGAAGCCCTTGATATTGTTTCGTTACAGAAGACGGGTCTTTCGGGAATAGTGGTGCAGCGGCACCAATCCATCGATGATCCTGGACGGTGAGGGCTTCTCTTTTGCGGGGGGATTGACCATGACCCTGGATCTGGGGAGAATCATCCAGCTGTTTGTAAAGGAAGTGGGAGAGTTCGTTGAGGTGGCTCGAGGATAAAACTATCTGAAAGACATGATAATTCATTGGTTTGTCTGTGGTTTTTTAAGTCCATGCCGGGATGTATGGGATTTTCTAATTAATGTGGGACAAAACAAATAATGGTTTAGTTTTACATTTTCATTCCTGTACTACTATATTTCGTTTACCATTGCTCCCTGATTTCAAGAGGTTAAGGATTTTTCTGATTATTTTCAATAAAGACCATCTTATCATGAAAGCACTTATTATATCATTCCTAATCTGCTTACCGGGGTTAGAGTATATTCAGGCACAGCCCTTCCAAATTACCTTCACAGGTTCGGGGTTGAGTTCTTCGGTAGATTCCGTTGAGGTACTGAACCTCACGCAGGGTACAACCTTAACCATCGCCGGTACCGATATCCTTGAGCTGGTGACCAACATCGGTATTTCTGATGGTATTCTGGCTATGGGAGAGATGATTCTTTACCCCAACCCTGCGGAAAATTCATGCAGGATAGAGTTTTACGACCCACAGACCGGGAATGTGAAACTTGAGCTCTTTGATGCTACGGGGAAACTACTGCTGCAATATAATGAATACCTGTTCAGAGGCAGCCATCAGTATGAGCTTACAGGATTAGGTTTGGGCTTGTATGTCCTTAAAGTGAATACACCTGAAAGGCCTTATTCCTTAAAGTTTGTTTCCACCGGCACGAAAGAAGGATTGCCCATGATCAGGCACACCGGAAGCAATTTAGCAATAGCTGACCAGGCCAAACTTGCCTCTGTAATCAGCACCATCCAGATGCAGTATAATGCAGGGGAGATGTTGCTGTTTAAGGGGATTTCCGGGAATTACTCCCGGGTTATCACCCTGCTGCCCACCCAGAATCAGAATGTGGACTTTGAGTTTATTGCCTGTACAGATGGCGATGGAAACCACTATCCCGTGGTGGCCATCGGCACCCAGACCTGGATGGCAGAGAACCTGAAAACAATAAACTACAGGAACGGCACGGCCATCCCGAACATCACCGATGCTATAGCCTGGACAGGCCTTTCAACAGGTGCCAGGTGCTGGTACAACAATGACTCTGTGACTTACCATGCTACCTATGGCGCTTTATACAACTGGTATGCTGTTGACGATGCCAACGAATTGTGTCCCACAGGCTGGCATGTGCCAGCCGATGCTGAATGGACCATTCTGATGGACTACCTGGGAGGGGAAAGCGTTGCAGGAGGAACCTTAAAAGAAGTGGGTACAACTCACTGGTCCAGTCCCAACACCGGTGCCACAAATTGGAGTGGGTTCACTGCTCTTCCGGGAGGTTCCCGCTATGAGCTCACTGGAAATTTCGACTACTTTGGCGTCACTTGTCGCTGGTGGTCAACTTCGGCCGCCTCATCAAAGAACGCCTGGTACCGGCATCTGCACTACAATTACAGCCAGGTTCTCAGGGGAAACTACGGTAAGCGTTACGGGTTCTCTGTGCGGTGCGTCAGGGATAGTATGGGTTCTTCATCGGCCATGCCCACAATCTCTACCGGTTCGGTCAGTGCAATAACGGCAACATCCGCAGTATCCGGAGGAATCGTATCTGCTGACGGGGGTGCTGCGGTGACGGCACGTGGTGTGTGCTGGAGTACCAGTCAGAATCCCACCATTGCAAACAACATTACCAGCAACGGAACCGGAATAGGAGCATTCACATCGAACCTCAACGGTCTCAACCCATCAACCACCTATTATGTACGGGCCTATGCCACCAATAGTGCCGGTACCGGCTATGGGGCACAGCAAACGTTTGCAACGCAGGCACCCACACCAACAGCACCAACGGTAACCACTTCAT
>CAZJZF010000291.1:0-3302 GCA_964550385.1 uncultured Lentimicrobiaceae bacterium
ATGCTTTCAGCCAGATGGGTTACCAAATAACCCTGATGCTGAATACCAGCAATTTAACAGATGATATGGCTGCGGAGCGATTACACGCCCGGTTTGCGATAGATGCTGATGTTACGATAAGACTGAACCGGCAGAGGCTTCCTGTAAAAATGGCAAAGCACCTGGTGCATCTGGGTCTCAGGCGTATCATCCGGCTTGAGCGTCCGGATCTTCTGTTTGTGAGAGACCCAAGATATTTCAGGGCTGCCCTTCTATCCGAGGTGCCTGTTATTTTGGAGGTACACAACACCCGAATGCACATTGGCAATAACTTTCTGAACAACGTTTTTTGCCGATGGATTTTGCGAGGAGTGTCAAAAAAACATTGCCTCAGGGTAATTTTTATCAGTCAGGCTTTAAAAAAATTCTGGGTTTCAAGGGGAGTGCCGGAAGAGAAATCGATGGTGCTGCACGATGGATTTTCCCCTGAGCTGTTTCTGAAAGTCATTCCAAAATCTGAAGCACGGAAGGTTCTTAACCTAAATGCTGATGAAACCATTGTGGTATACTCGGGGAATCTTCAGGCAAACCGTGGCATCCATTACATTCTCGACCTGGCAAAAGACTTTCCGCGTATCCGGTTTCTGCTGGTGGGTGGTTCGCCGGATCGCAAGGCATTTTACGAGAAGTTGTGCCAAAGTCGGGGTATTGAAAATATTCAATTCGAGGGTCAGCAACCCCATCTCCGGATTCCGGTTTATCTATACGCAGCAGATATACTCCTGGCGATGTGGTCGAAAGAGGTCCCCACCATCAATTACTGTTCACCCCTCAAGGTGTTTGAATATCTGGCAACGGGCATTCCCATGGTGATTCCCGGATACCCTACCATTCTCGAAGTGGTAGAAGATGGCGTCGAAGCCTTTGTATGCCATCCGGATGATCCGGAGAGTTTTCGGGAAGCGCTGGGCAAGGCATTGGAAGCTGATCCTGAGCTCCTTCAACAAATGGCAACAAAGGCCAGACAAAAAGCAACCACACAATATTCCTGGGAAACCCGGACAACAAGCATCATCCGGTCTTTGCCAGTCAATCTGCAGCCATGAACCAGATACCCCTGAAAGTTCTCTTTGTATGCAGCGGAAACCATCCGGGCTTCGGCATTGCCCCCTTTGTGAAAAGTCAGGCCGACGCACTGGAGAAGGAGGGTGTTCAGGTAGATTTTTTCAGGATTACCCGAAAAGGGCTAACGGGTTACTTATCACACATTTCCCCTCTGCAACAAGTGATTCGGGAAGGGAACCATGATATTATCCATGCCCATTATACTTTTTGCGGCTGGATTGCCAGGTTAGCCTGCTCCTCTTGCCGGCTGGTGGTCTCATATATGGGCTCCGACACTTACGGCAGTGTGAATGCCCGCGGAAACCGCAGGATAAAAAGCCTGCCCGTTGTGCTTCAGGGAATGTTGCTGAACTATTTTGCAGATGCCATCATCGTGAAATCGGAAAACCTGCGAAGGATGGTACTTCGGAAACGGGTTGCGACTGTGATGCCTAATGGGGTTGATTTTGAAGTTTTTTATCCTTTTGAACGGAATCGAGCCATACAAAAACTGCATCTTGATGCTGGTAAGCGATATGCCTTGTTTCTCGGAAACCCGGCCGATCCCCGTAAGAATTACTCTCTGGCTTCAGAAGCCAGCAAAATTGCCAGACAAACCATAGATTTCCAGCTTCTTGCACCTTATCCTGTAAAGCCTGAAGAAGTTCCCCTGTATCTGAACGCTGCAGATCTTTTGCTGGTAACTTCATTTCTGGAAGGATCTCCCAATGTAGTGAAGGAGGCTATGGCTTGCAACTGTCCGGTAGTGGCCACCCCATCCGGAGATATTGCCGGAATGATAGCCCAAACAGAACAATGTCAACTGGCTGCCTTTAGCCCTTCGGATGTGGCTGAAAAGATCGTGCAGGTTTTAAAGACGGGAAAACGATCTGATGGCCGGGCCCGTATCCCGCACCTCGACAACCGTGTTGTAGCAAGAAACCTCCTTCAACTTTACCATCAATTGTTGCACAAATGAAAATGGGAGCCATTGTCATCGAAGGGCATATTCAGGGGCTCTCGAACACCCGGGCTCTCGGGCGGGCTGGGATCCCTGTGTTTGTAGTCAACCACGGGGAGAAATGCGTGGCGAGGTATTCAAAATACTGCACCCGGTTTTTCCATTGCCCCTCGTACGATTCGGATGAGCTGGCAGTTTTCCTCCACAATCTCAGCAAAGAGTTCGGATTGGAGGGCTGGGTAATCTTTCCTTCTGCCCTATTACCATCTTATGGCACCTGAACTGCCGGTGGCGGAGCTCATCTGCGACAAATTCCGCCTGATGGAGCTGGCAGCTTCAGAAGGTTTGCCCATCCCCCGTACCTGGGATCCTTCGGCTCCGGTTCCTGACGGAGTTAGCTGGCCTGTACTTCTGAAAGGGAGGATTGGATTGCCCTTTTACCGGAAAGCGGGGAAAAAGGTGATCCTTTGCAGCGATCGTGTTGAATATGAAGAATATACACGTCAATTTGGGAATGAAGAATGGAAAGGTCTTGTGATGGCACAGGAACTGATTTCCGATGACAAGGACCTATACACGGTATCGGTGGGGGCTTATTGTGTTGGTGGTCAAGTAAAAACCTCGTGGACCGGAATTAAAGTGCGGGAACATCCTGATAGGTTTGGCACTGCCACACTGGCCCGGGGCATCAGAATAACCGAGGCAGAAAACTATGCCCACACCCTCATCAAGGCTTTACAATATACTGGAATCTGCGAAATTGAGTTGTTAAAAGATCCAGTGGACAACAAATTCAAACTGATTGAAATCAATCCCAGGACCTGGCTTTGGGTAGACCTTGCCAGGGCATCCGGGGTTGATCTGGCTCTTTTGGCCTGGCAGGATGCCCTTGGTTTAAATCCTGTGTTTCCCCAGTCGTGGGAACCGGAACTGGTATGGAGAAACTTCTATACGGATCTTTGGTTTGGAATAGGAAGAGTATTCAGAAGAAAGATGAAACTGCAGACCTATTTCCGACAGATGAGAGGAAAGCGGATTCATGCGGTATGGAGCAAAGAGGACCCTCAGCCCTTCATCCGCATGACCCTTATGCTGCCTTACCTGATGCGCAACAGATGAAAAAGCACATTACTGTCTTTAATCCGGCGATTACCCCCTGGGTTTTATTGCGGGCATTATTTGTGCGGCAGGGTGATGCCTATTGTGAATCGTGGTTCAGAAAACATACCGGCAAAAAATATATACTGATTACCTCATC
>CAZJZF010000291.1:3312-4078 GCA_964550385.1 uncultured Lentimicrobiaceae bacterium
ATTGAAGGTGACGTTATCACTACACCCCTGATCTGCCATTCAGCGTTGGAATCAGCGATTGCTGCCGGATTAAAGATCCGCTTCTGCGATCTGGCAAATGAATCTTTTCTGATGGACGCCAACCAGGTAGCTCACTGCATTTCACCACAAACCCGATTTGTTCAGGCAACGCATCAGGGAGGACAAATGATGGACATGTTGCGCATCAGAGAGATAGCAGATGCGCACAACCTGCTGGTAATAGAAGATTGTGCACAGGCGTTTTCAGCTTCATTCCGAGGGATAACAGCAGGCAGTATGGGTGATGTTTCCTGCTTCACGCTTACGAAAAATTGCTACGGCATCGGAGGAGGAATCCTGGCTACAGATCATAAAGAAGTATATCTGAAAGCAAAAGCCTTACAGGATACATGGCCACGTTTTCAAAAAAAACTTCTTCTTTACCGCATGGTCCGTTATATACTTGAAAGTTACCGTAGCCGATCCATATCGGAATACCTGTACCACTGGATGATGCACAAACGAAAGTCGCGCAGAAAACCTTCGGTAGTATTCAGTTCCGGAGAATCCACAAGGCATCGTCCGGCTAAAATATTTGGACGGATTTTCAGGATTCAGCAGCCCCGCTTCGAAAAGCTGCACAGAAAAACTTCAGCGCATGCAGATTATCTGACAGATGCTCTCAGGCAATTTGGCATTCACTCCATCACACCAATGGTGCAGTCTTCCTTTCCCAAATTCTTCATTTCACACCCGGGTATTTATG
>CAZJZF010000292.1:0-4061 GCA_964550385.1 uncultured Lentimicrobiaceae bacterium
CGAAAGCCCCAGCATCCATGGGATATCCAGTGCAATGAAATAATCCTCAAATTTATAGGCGGTTCCCATCGGATCCACCCCTTTGACAAACCCTGAGAAGATAAACACAAGACCTGTGAGCACCCTGCTGAAATTGCGTAATATTGAATTCATAAACACTTTGTTAATTAGAAATTAGAAATTAGAAATGAGAAATGAGAAATGAGAAATTGTCAATTGTTAATTGTTAATCAATGTTTTGTTGATGCATGCTGATATTTCATATTTGCTAAGATTGTTACAATGAACTAATGCCGACTACCGACTCCCGACTACCAACTGCCGACTACCGACTGCCGACCGACAACTATTGACTCCCGGATAACTTTATGAGTGCAAACACTGCATAATTGATGATATCGTAGTAGTTGGCATCGATCCCTTCGGAGACCAGGGTTTTTCCCTGATTATCTTCTATTTGTTTGATTCTAAGCAATTTCATCAGAATAATATCCGTATAGGAGCTCACCCTCATGTCGCGCCAGGCTTCGCCGTAGTCGCTGTTCTTGCGCATCATAAGATCCTGTGCTTTAGCAAAATACGAATCATAGAGCTGCAGTATTTCATCCTGACTCTGGGAGGATTCTTTGGTATCAGCGCCCAGTTCCAGTTGAATGAGCGCCATCACCGCGTAGTTGATGATTCCTGTGAATTCGGGAAAAATCCCTTCATCAACTGCCATGGTACCCTTCTCTTCGATGCTGCGGATACGCTGCGCTTTGATGAAAATCTGGTCGGTAAGGGAAGAGAGGCGAAGCACTCGCCATGCTGTTCCGTAGTCACGCATTTTATCCTCAAACACTTTGCGGCAATGCATTTTTGCCGTGTTGTATTGTTCCGTAGTATGTTTCATCACCATCCGGGTCCTTCTTACATTGATAAAAACCGTAGGTTTGCATTGCGAAACCGGCAATGGCCGGAATGTAACACTGCTCCTTAATTTTGAGGATAAAAGTACTGAAAATTTGCAATACGCAACCATAAATTGCCGCGGTAAGCTCCTCACCTTCGAACATCCGAGGGTGATGGGAATCCTGAATCTCACTCCCGATTCATTTTACGCTGGAGGCAGAATCACCGGGGTGGAGGATGCCATACGAAAAGCCGGACAGATGCTTGAAGATGGGGCAGACATTCTTGATCTGGGGGCGGTTTCAACCCGTCCGGGTGCCCCTGCGGTTTCGGAAGAGGAGGAAAAATCAAGGCTCATACCTTCATTGAAGGCTATAGCGCAGCGGTATCCGGAAGCCATTATTTCTGTGGATACGTTTCGAAGCGAGGTGGCACGGGAAGCTGTGACATCAGGAGCCTCCCTCATCAACGATATTTCGGGGGGAACCCTTGACCCTAAGATGTTTGACACCATAGCCGAACTGCAGGTACCTTATGTGCTGATGCACATTCAGGGAACTCCGGAAACGATGCAAACCGATCCGCAGTACGGAGATGTTACGCGCGAAGTGATCCGCTGGCTTGCCGACAGAATCTATGCCCTTAGGCAGCAGGGAGTTAATGATATCCTGGCAGATCCCGGATTTGGTTTTGGGAAAACAGTAACACACAATTACACACTGCTGAAAGAGCTTGAATATTTTGCCATTCTTGATGTACCTTTGCTGGTAGGACTTTCGCGAAAGTCGATGATTTACAAATCACTGAATATCAAACCAGAAGAGAGTCTCACAGGCACCATTGCCCTGAACTACCATGCGCTCATGAAAGGGGCAAAGATCCTCAGGGTACATGATGTGAAAGAGGCTGCAGAGACCATTGGGGTCTTTGAACTGGCAAATGGAAATGAACGACCTAATTTTCTGTTATGATGATTTTAAACCAAATACCCCTACTGTTCTTCATCAAACCCAATTTCATCGATGCGGTGGATGTCTTTCTGGTAGCCATCCTGCTGTTTATGATCTACAGGCTGATCCGTAAAACAGTAGCGATCAATATCTTTCTGGGCATCATCGCTATTTACATCATCTGGAAGGTGGTTACACTGCTGCAGATGGAGTTGCTTGGTGAGATTCTCGGACAGTTTATCAGTGTAGGGGTCATTGCCCTGCTTATCGTATTTCAACCGGAGCTGCGGAAATTCCTTTTACTCCTGGGCACTCCCAAGTACCTTCCCGAACCTCTGGCACGTTTGTTCCGAAGCCGGTTGAACAACCTGGAAGAAGCCACACGGCAAATGGAAATCATTGCCAAAGCGGCAGAAAAAATGGCAATTACCCACACCGGGGCACTGATTGTGCTGGTGCGCGACAATAAGCTGCCCGATTTTGTAAACACCGGCACCGAGCTCAATGCCACACTCACGGATGATTTGCTGCGCACGCTGTTTTTCAAGAACAGCCCTCTGCACGATGGTGCCACCATCATCGACGGTGCCAGAGTAAGAGCAGCAGGGTGCATCCTGCCTGTATCGGGCAACAAGGAGATCCCTGCACATTTCGGACTGCGGCACAGGGCAGGCATTGGTATCTCCGAACAGTCGGATGCCATCGTAATTATTGTATCGGAGGAAACCGGGCAGATTTCTTATGCCATCAGAGGAAAACTGAGGCCAAACGTTAGGCCAGCCGACCTCAGAAGGGTTTTGCCCCGCGAGCTTATCAAATAGCCGTACACCTACAAAGAAGCGTTCAGCGAATCCTTATCGGGACTGTTCCGCCTGAGCATGTAATCAAACTGCTGCCGCTCATCCATCCCCAGGGTCTCAAGTCCGAACCTTGCCCCTTCAGCATAATCGCTCTCCGGAAATTTCTCCAGCACCCGTGTGAAGTATTTTCTGGCTTCCACTGTATCAAGGAGATTGTCGTTGTAAATGCTGCCCAGCCTCACGCAGATATAAGGCACCGTTCCTTCATCAGGATGCATATCCATCACCTCCCTGAAAATCTCGGTACTCAGCTTGTGCTTCCCCATGGTCCAGGCAATTTCAGCAGCTTCGGTGTGGAATTTCAATGCTGCTGAATCCTCAGGGAACTTTTTGCCAAATGCACGAAAGGCCTCAATGGCCTTTTCCGCAATTTCATGACTTGTATACACGCTGTTCTTGTCGTAAAGCTCCTTCCTGAGCTCAGTTACCCTGGTCCGCTCCTTGTCGACGTTGCCACCGGAACAACCTGCCATAAAAAGGGCAACCGCTAATGTCATCCCAAAAAACTGTATTTTTTTCATCTGCATGGTATATTTGTAACTTCAGGTAATATGATTTATCTTATTGTTTTTCATCGCTTTGAATATGCATACTTCATTCTGTATCCCGGATTGATTCTTCCCTGAACAATGTCGTTCAGCCGTTTGCGTAGCATCATTTTGCGGAGGTTGCTTACATGATCCACGAACATAATCCCCTCCAGGTGGTCGTATTCGTGCTGAATGATCCGGGCCATCATTCCGTCGAAAACCTTGTCGAAATGTTCGAAATTTTCATTCTGATAACGGAGCCTGACCACCGGGGGGCGATCAACATCCTCACGAATATCGGGAATGCTCAGGCATCCCTCTTCGAATGTCCAGGGTTCGCCTGTCTCCTCTACGATATAAGGATTGACAAATACGCCCCGAAGCGGATATTGCTTGTCGATCTCCTCTGCGTATGGGGTAGCATCAATCACAAACAACCTGATGTTCAAACCGATCTGCGGAGCTGCCAACCCTACCCCGTGAGAGGATTTCATCGTTTCGAACATATTCAATATCAATTCAGAAAGACCCGGATAGGTGGGGTCAATATCTGCCGAAATTTTCCTTAATAAAGGGTGTCCGTAACCGTAAACGGGTAGTATCATTGGTGTTTGTAAAGTTTATAAAGTTGAGGAAGTTGAGGAAGTTGAAGAGGTTGAGTTGTTTATTCGTATAGTTGTTTAGTCGATTGTTGTTCGTTGTTCCCTCCGGCTCCCCCTCGGCTCCGCTCAGGGTAAACGCTCAGGGCGAGTGTTGTTTGTTTTTAAGTTATTGAATCATTGAACATTTGAACGCTTGAACATTTGAACGCTTGAACATTTGAACGCTTG